>CAIZGQ010000814.1 GCA_903932565.1 uncultured Hyphomicrobiales bacterium | reverse complement strand
GTCGCTTGGCGTTGCCATCGGCATTTCAAAGGCAAGCGTCGAAGCGTGCATCAAAGAGGCTGGCATTGGGTTCATGATGGCGCAGACGCATCACGCCGCCATGCGCCATGTGGGCCCGGTGCGTGTCGAGCTCGGCACCCGCACGATCTTCAACATTCTCGGGCCTCTTTCCAATCCGGCCGGTGTGACACGGCAGGTGATCGGCACGTTTTCCAGTGCACTGCTGGAGCCGATGGCACAGGTGCTGCGTAACATGGGCTCGCAGCGCGTCTGGCTGGTTCATGGCTCGGACGGGCTTGATGAATTGACCACCACCGGGCCAACGCGCGTTGTGGCGTTGGAGAATGGTGCCATCCGCAGCTTTGATGTGACGCCGGAGGATGCAGGTCTGGCGCGCGCCTCGGCGGCCGATCTCAAGGGCGGCGATCCGGCGCAGAATGCCGTCGCATTGCGCGCCGTGCTTGATGGCACGCGCTCAGCCTATCGTGATATAGCTGTACTGAACGCGGCTGCGGCCCTCGTTGTGGCGGGCCGTGCCGCAAGTCTGATGGCGGGTGCCGAGCAGGCGTCCGCTGTGCTGCAATCGGGCAAGGCCCGTGCGACATTGGCCAAACTCGTCGACGTCTCAAACCGCGCGTGATTCATGTCTGACATTTTGCGCAAGATCGAAGCCTACAAACGCACCGAAATCTCGGAGGCGAAAGTCCGCATGCCGCTGCATGCGCTGGAGCGCAAGATCAAGGATCAGGTGCCCGCGCGCGGCTTTGTTCACGCGATTGAAGATAAAGTTGCCGCGGGCCAGTTCGCGCTTATCGCCGAGGTGAAGAAGGCGAGCCCGTCAAAGGGCATGATCCGCGCGGATTTCGATCCCGCCAATTTGGCAAAACTCTATCAGCAGGGCGGCGCGACCTGCCTGTCCGTTTTGACAGATGCGCCATCGTTTCAAGGCAAACCTGAGTATTTGGGCGAAGCGAGAGGGGCGACAAATCTTCCTGCCCTGCGCAAGGATTTCATGTACGACCCCTATCAGGTCTTTGAAGCGCGCGCCTGGGGGGCCGATTGCATCCTCATTATCATGGCCGGTGTGGATGACGAGACCGCCAAAATCCTCAACAAGACCGCGCATGATTTGAAGCTGGATGTGCTGGTCGAGGTGCACAACGAGGCCGAGCTGAAGCGCGGTCTCGCACTCGAGACGCGGCTGATCGGCATCAACAATCGCGATCTGCATTCGTTTGAAACGTCACTCTCTGTAAGCGAACGGCTTGCGCCTCTGGTGCCGAAGGATCGCATTATCGTCTCGGAAAGCGGGATTTCGACTCATGCGGATGTGATGCGGCTCGCGCGTATCGGCATCCAGTCGTTCCTCGTGGGCGAAAGCCTGATGCGGCACGACGACGTGAAGACCGCAACGCACGATCTTCTGCATGGCCCGAAGTTGCCGCCGCGGCCCTCCGCATGAGCAAGCTGACGCATATTTCCGCGACGGGCGAAGCCCATATGGTGGATGTGGCGGACAAGGCCGTGACCCATCGCATTGCCGTCGCAGAAGGCTGTGTCGTGATGCAGCCTGCAACCTTGCAGCTCGTGTTGTCGGGCGATGCCAAAAAAGGCGACGTGCTCGGCACCGCGCGGATCGCAGGCATCATGGCGGCAAAGAAAACCCATGAGTTGATCCCGCTGTGCCACCCGTTGCTGCTGTCCAAAATCCAGGTTGATCTTGAGCCAGACGCCAATCTTCCCGGCATCCGCATTCGTGCGACCGCGAAACTGAGCGGCCAGACGGGCGTCGAGATGGAAGCCCTAACAGCCGTCAGCGTCGCGTGTCTCACCATTTACGATATGGTGAAAGCCGCCGATCGGTTCATGCGCATTGAAGGCATCGGCCTTGTCTCAAAGTCCGGCGGCAAGTCGGGCGATTGGGTGCGGGACGCGGCGTCGTGAGTGCAGGCTCGCCGCTGTTGCCCGTGGCCGATGCGCTAGCGCGAATTCTGGCGCAGGCCAAGCCGCTGGCTGATCCCGATGTCGTCGCGCTGGCACAGGCACGCGGCCGGACATTGGCCGAAGATCTGACCGCGCGCCGCACGCAGCCGCCGGCCGACGTCTCGGCGATGGACGGGTATGCGTTGCGCGCTGCTGATATCGCCCAAGCACCGGCCACCCTGCGCGTGATTGGCGAAAGTGCAGCGGGACACGGCTTTGCTGGGTCTGTGCATGCGGGCGAGGCCGTGCGCATCTTCACCGGCGCGCCAGTCCCTGCAGGGGCCGACACCGTTCTCATTCAGGAAAACGCCACGCGCGACGGGGACGTTGTCACCGCGCTGCAAAGTGATCCGATTGGCCGCAACATCCGTCGCGCCGGTCTCGATTTTAAGACCGGCGATGTGCTGCTGCATGCCGGGCGTCGATTGGGCGCGTCGGAACTCGCACTGGCCGCTGCGATGAATCACCCGCTGCTCAAAGTTGCGCGCCGTCCGCGTGTGGCGATCCTCGCCTCGGGCGATGAATTGGTGCGGCCTGGCGAGCCAGTTGGGCCGGATCAGATCGTCGCGTCAAATACGTTTGCAGTTGCTGCGTATGCGCAAGCCGCCGGGGCCGAGATCATCGATCTTGGCATTGCCGCTGATACATATGAGGCTTTGGAACAAAGCATTCTGGCTGCGCGTGCAGCCAAAGCCGATGTGCTGGTGACGATTGGCGGCGCATCCGTTGGCGATCATGATCTCGTGCAGACAGCCCTTGTGCGCCAGGGCATGGAGCTTGGATTCTGGAAAATTGCCATGCGTCCGGGAAAGCCGCTGATGCATGGGCGTCTTGGCGAGATGCAGATTCTGGGGCTTCCCGGCAATCCCGTATCCGCCATTGTCTGCGGAATTCTCTTTCTGGTGCCGCTGGTGCGCGCGCTTTGCGGCGATGCGCATGCGGAAGACGATCCGGCTGAAACAGCGGTGCTCGCCGAGCCCATGAAGGCCAATGACAATAGGCAGGATTACGTGCGCGGCGCTTTGATGTCCAGTGCGGACGGGTTGCCAGTGGCGCGCGCGTTTCCGCGACAGGATTCCTCCATGCTGCGCATTCTGGCGGAGGCCGAATGCCTGATCATTCGGCCGCCCTTTGCGCCCGCCGCCGCCGCGGGCGATGCGTGTCGCGTTGTTCGATTGGCGCGGTGGTAATTCCCTTCCCTCACACCTCCGGCAGTTTGTAATCCGCAAACTCGTCCCGCAGCCGCAGCTTGTTGATCTTACCGGTGGCTGTGTGGGGAATTTCGGACACAAACTGCACGTCGTCCGGCATCCACCACTTGGCAATCTTGCCGGTCATGTAGGCGATCAGACTTTCGCGCGTCGGATGTGTGCCGGGCTTGGGCACTATGACAAGCAGGGGTCGCTCATCCCATTTGGGATGGGCGACACCAATCACAGCAGCTTCCGCCACATCGGGATGGCCAACGGCCAAATTCTCAAGCTCGATGGACGAAATCCATTCCCCGCCGGACTTGATCACATCCTTGGCGCGATCGGTAATTTGCATATAGCCGTTCGCATCAATTGTCGCGACGTCACCAGTATCAAAAAAGCCTTTATCGTCGAGCACTTTTTCATCCACGCGGAAATAGCTGCTGGTGACCGAGCAACCCGCCACCTTCAGGCGACCAAAGGTCTTGCCGTCCCACGGCAAATCCTCATTGGCATCATTGGTGATTTTCATTTCGACGCCAAACGGCGCGAAACCTTGCTTGGCCTTGAGATCGAGGATGGCGTCTGGCGCGAGATCCTTGACGCTTTCCTTGATCGCACCCAGCGAGCCGACCGGGCTCATCTCCGTCATGCCCCAGGCGTGCACCACATTGATGCCCATGGCTTCAAACGCGGCAATCAGTGCGCGCGGTGCCGCCGACCCGCCGACCAGCAAATACTCCAGGCTTGAGAAGGTTTTCTTTTCATTCTGCACATATTGCAAAAGGCTCAACCAGACGGTGGGCACGCCAGCGGTTGCGGTGCAGTGCTCTGTTTCGAGCAATTCGTAAATTGAGGCGCCGTCGAGTTTCGCGCCGGGCATGACGAGTTTTGCGCCCATCATGGGGGCCGAAAACGCTAGCGACCAGGAGTTGGCATGAAACAGCGGCACCACAGGCAAAATCGCCGTGCGCGATGACAGGTTGAACGCATCGGGATTGGCCAGCGCCATGGAGTGCAACACATTCGAGCGATGCGAGTACAGCACGCCCTTGGGGTTGCCGGTGGTGCCGGATGTGTAGCAAAGGCCGGCGGCCGTGCGCTCATCCAGTTCGGCCCAGCGGAAATCGCCGTCGGCCTGCGCAAGCCAGTCTTCATACGCCACAGCGTTTTTCAGCTTTGTCGCTGGCATATGCGCAGCATCGGTCAGGATCACATAGCGCTCGATGGTGGGCAGGCGCTCGGCCAGCGCCTCCACCAACGGCACAAAGGTCAAATCCAGCAGCAGAATGCGATCTTCCGCGTGGTTGATGATCCAGGCGATTTGATCGGGAAACAGGCGTGGGTTGACGGTATGGTAGATCGCGCCGGTGCCGCAGATGCCGTACCACGCTTCCAGATGACGCCATGTGTTCCATGCGAGTGTCGCGACACGGTCGCCGTGCTGGATGCCATCGCGCGCGAGCCGCTGCGCGACTTTTAGACTGCGCTTTTGCACCTCAGCGTAGGTGGTGCGATGAATGGGGCCTTCAACGGACCGCGAGACGACTTCACGTGTCCCGTGCTGGCGGGCGGCGTGGTCGATGATCCGGTGGATCAGAAGTGGCCAGTCCTGCATCAACCCAAGCATCAAGTCCTCCCTAAAATCGCCAGCTTTTCAAAGCTACTTTTCAGCAACAATGAAGAGGCTCGGCGATCTTGGCAATTTCGACGTCAGTCGGGTGCGACAATCGCGAACTTTCCAACTTGATCCTGATCATGGGCGGGTCTAGCGTGGCCCACCTAATGGAAGTCATAAACCACGATGCGGGGAACGATGGCAGATCATGTGCTGCAGGCCCAGGCCGAACGGGTTTGGTTCAGGCTGTTTCGGACGCAAAGCCGCCTCCACAGCCTGCTGGGAGAAACCCTGAAGCCAATTGGTTTGTCCGTTCCGCAACATGATGTGCTGGCGACGCTCACAGAGCGCGAAGGCGTCACGCAACAGGAGTTGGCACAGCGCCTCTATGTGACCAAGGGCAACATCTCAGGCTTGATTGACCGGCTTGAAGCAGCATCCCTGGTGGAGCGCCGCCCCATCCCGAATGACCGCCGTGCTTACGCGATTTATTTGACCGAGGAGGGCCGTCGCGCGGCAGAGGCTGGGATTGGGCTGCAACGCGATTTGATCGCTGCAACATTCGGCCAGATGACGCTCGACCAGTTGCAACCGATGGAAGAGCTGATTGTCACCCTGCGCAATCACATCCGGACCCATGCTGGAAGCCAGTCGACGCCCAGCGCGACGGAAACCAAATTCATGAATTCTGGAGGCCGCCCGGTCTTTGATAGCGGTCTGGATGCGGGGGCAGGCGGCGCGGAATAGGTGTGTCGCGTTTCACAAATCATAAAGTGTCAACCCTAGCGCTGATTCAGCATATTTGTAGTCCCGCTTTAACGCGACGGAAGGCGTTTCAGGCTTAGTTTAAGCCGTAGGTGCCAGTCTTTTGGCACAGCGACACGCCCGCGGGACCGGACCCATGCCTGCTCCAATTAAAATCGCAGTTTTTGCTGGCCTCGGTGCGTTTATGCTCGCCAGCGCCCTGAGCTCTAACCCCGGCACCGCGCCACAGTCTGCCATACCGGGCGGGCCATCTCCGGGCCTGTTGTCTGGACTGCGCCTCAATGTTGGCACGTCAAGTCCCTCGGCCCAAGGGACCAACCTGCGTCCGCAAAACCCGGCCCAATTTCCCAATTCGCAAGGCTCAGCGCCCCAAGCGCCGTTTGGGACCGCCGGTTATGGGGCTATGATGATTCCGCGCGAGCGAGATGGCCATTATCATGTCGCGGCTGAAATCAACGGTCGCACAATCCCGATGTTGGTGGACACGGGGGCCACGTCCATTGCCCTGAGCTACGAGGATGCCGCCGCAGCTGGCATTCTCCCGATGCCAGCCGATTTCAAAGTGCCAATGCAGACCGCGAACGGAACCGGTTTTGCCGCCGCCGTGCGGTTGCAGGAAGTGCGCGTCGGGCAGATCGTTGTGCGTGACGTTCAGGGCGTTGTCGTTCCGCGGGGCGCGCTGTCGGGCAGTCTTCTGGGCATGAGCTTTCTTGGAAAGCTCAAAGGCTTTGAAGTTGCGGCTGACAATCTCGTGCTGAAACCATAAAGATCGCAGCGTCTTCCTTCGGCCAGTCGGCCGGTCCCTGGAGCGCCCATGCTGTCTCGCCCCATGTTTCCTCGTCCCGTGCCGCACCTTGTGTCCGGCACATTTGAATTTGAAACGCAGCCGCTGGTGAAGCCGACGGGTTTTCGCGAATATGATGCGCGCTGGCTGTTTGGCGACGAAATCAATCTGATGGGCGTCCAGGCGCTCGGACTCGGCCTTGGCACGCTGCTGCATGACATGGGCGTCGCGCCGCAGATCGTGACGGGTCACGACTTCCGCTCCTATTCCGCGTCCATCAAATATGCGCTGACCTCGGGCCTGATGGCCGCTGGCATCCATGTTCATGACATCGGCCTTGCCTTGTCGCCGATGGCTTATTTCGCGCAGTTCGCGCTGGATGTCCCAGCCGTCGCGATGGTCACGGCGTCACACAATGACAACGGCTGGACGGGCGTCAAAATGGGCGCGCAACGGCCGGTGACGTTTGGCCCCGATGAGATGGGCCGCCTGCGCGATATTGTTCTGTCCGGCAGCTATCGGACCGCGAGCGGCGGCGGCTACACATTCGTCGAGAACTTCCGCGAGACTTACATTGCCGATCTTGCAAACCGGCCGAAAATCCGCCGCAAGCTGAAGGTCGTGGCCGCCTGTGGCAACGGAACAGCAGCAGCCTTCGCGCCAGATCTTTTGGAGCGCATCGGCTGCGAGGTTATTCCGCTGGACACCAATCTCGACTGGACGTTTCCGCGCTACAACCCAAATCCCGAGGACATGGAAATGCTCCATGCCATGGCCGAGAAAGTACGGGAAACGGGGGCTGACGTCGGCCTTGGGTTTGATGGAGATGGCGACCGATGCGGCGTGGTGGACAACAACGGACATGAGATTTTCGCGGACAAGATTGGTGTCATGCTGGCGCGCGATCTCTCTGCCATCCACGCCAATGCAAAGTTTGTCGTCGATGTGAAATCCACCGGGCTCTATCTGACGGATCCTGTTCTGCAGGCGCAAGGTGCGGTGACGGATTACTGGAAAACCGGCCATTCCTACATCAAGCGGCGCGTGTCCGAGCTTGGTGCGCTGGCGGGCTTTGAAAAGTCAGGCCATTTCTTTTTCAACGCGCCTTTGGGCCGCGGTTACGATGACGGACTTCTCACGGCGATCCACGTGGTTGAAATGCTCGAGCGAAATCCAACCAAAAGCATGGCTGACCTTTATGCGGCCCTCCCCAAGACATGGGGCTCACCGACGATGTCGCCGCATTGTCCTGATGATGCCAAATACGGAATTGTGGCTGAGGTGACAGCGCGATTGCAGGCGATGCAGCACAGCAATGCCCTGTTTTGTGGCGCACCGATCCGCGATGTGACGACCGTCAATGGCGTTCGTATCACGGTGGCCGATGGCACCTGGGGCCTTGTCCGTGCATCCTCGAACAAGCCGGAGCTCGTTGTCGTTGTGGAAAGCCCGGACTCCGAGGC
>CAIZGQ010000813.1 GCA_903932565.1 uncultured Hyphomicrobiales bacterium | reverse complement strand
GACCCGGTCTTTTCCCAAGAGGCCTGAAGCCCGACGGACGCCATGAGCTCGTGCGCGCCATCGGTCAAAAACCGATACTTCAAGGCTGTGCTGAGATTTTGCCAGCCCGATGAACCCGGATGCAATTGCTGGTAGCCATCACCAATCGACAGCGCGAGATTTTCCGTGATGCGCTTGGCATAATTAAAGCTGATGTCTGTCTCGTGGCACAAATCGCCATTCAGCGGGATGTAGGTGAAGGTCGGCAAAGCAAGCTCGTCCGCCACGCCGGGATCATCGATCCCCAGTGTCGCTGGAAAGACGCGGTCACCCGCAACAGAATGCGCGTTGGCCGGACTGATCACGCACAGTGAGACCCACGCAAATGTGATGAGACCGCTGAGAAGCGGCTTGTGAACGTAGAGCATTTTGAAATCAACCTTGAACAGGATGCAGACGGGCCTGCGCTGGAGGCAGCGGGCCAAGTGAATTGCAATGTTGATCCTGCCCGCAGGCATGGTTCACCACTGCGACGTCAGATCGTGTCAGGAAACAGGCGGTGCGCGTGGGGCCTGCGGGCGCGCCGGACTGAGGCCGGGCGGCGACAAACCATCGCGTTCAAGATGCAGCAGCCGCAGGATCGCGACCGGCGGAAACAGCGTGGCAAACACGGACACACTGTCGCTGGGGGCATTCAGCGCCGCTAGGCGCAGCAGGCAGCCATCATCGCAACAGGAGTTTTGCTGGCCAGCGGGTGCGGGGTTGCCTTCGTCATCAACGGCCGTTGCAACATCGTGCAGGCAGATGACGTTGAAGCCTGAGCCCGTTCCCGGCGCCACGGGAAGCGGGAATGGCGCGAACAGGGATTTCAGCGCCATCAGATAGACGAGCGCCATGGCGCACAAAATGCGCGACCAGCGAATGTCTATTGAAGGCGCTTGCTTCATGGGTCTGGGGTGCCAGAAAACAGATGGTGGGTCAATTCACCTGTTCGCAGAACCCAGACTTAGCCCCGCGCACGTTGGCGGATGATGAAATTGTCATACGGGTACTCACCCACCTGCCACCACAGATATTCATCATTGCGGAAGGCGAGATAAAGCTCCTGGGCGCGGGCGAACTTCTCGTCGGTGGCGGCAATTTCCTGCATGGTGTCGTTGGTGGCCTGCCAGAAGGCGTCCATGGCGTCAGCGGGAAACGCCCGCAACTGCGCCCCGCCAGCCACAAGCCGCTTCAAGGCTGCGGTGTTCTGCGCATCATAGCGCGCCTGCATTTCGGCATTGGCCATGTCGGACGCCGCCCGCACGGCCGCCTGATAGGCCTTGGGCAGGTCATTCCAGGCCTTCAAATTCATGACGATGTGAACCGCCATCGAGCCCTGAAACCAGCCGGGGTAATAATAATAGGGCGCGAACTTCGAGAGATTGAGCTTCTCGTCGTCAACCGGTGCCACCCAGGACGCAGCGTCCAGCTTGCCCGCCTCGAACGCGCTGTAAAGATCACTTCGCGCCACCGCCTGGGGCACACTGCCCAGCTTTTGCATGACCCGACCCGCAAGCCCGGAAATGCGAAACCGCATTCCACGAAAATCGGCCGCAGCGCGAACTTCCTTGCGAAACCAGCCACCCATCTGACAGCCCGTGTTCCCGGCTGGAAGCGCATACAGGTTGTGCGAGACGAGCACCTCGTTGAAGAAATCCGTGCCACCGCCCTGCTTGAAAAACGCGTTCTGCTGACGCGCGTTCATGCCGAAGGGAACAGCGGTCGCAAACACCAGCGACGGCTCGACGCCCCAATGATAATGCAGGGCGGTTTGGGCACACTGGATTTCGCCCTTTTTCACCGCATCAAATCCATCAAGGGCAGAGGCAATCTCGCCAGCTGGATGGATTTCAATGCTGAAGCGCCCGTCCGTCAGATCGGCCACGGCGCGCGCAAAGATATCCGCACCCCCGTACAAATTATCCAGCACGGCCGGAAAGCTTGAGGTCAGCCGCCATTTAACCTCGGGCTGGGCTTGCGCAACCGCTGGCGAGGCGACGCCCGCGCCGAGCGCAGCAAGGCCGCCGATGGTCAGAAGTTCGCGGCGTTTCATGCGGGGAGCCGGGGTCATGAGAACTCTCAGGAAAATCGCTGTTCAATGGCTATTGTCAGCCATTACACGTTTTGCGCCCGCGCGTCTTGATGCGATGCGGGCATCGATACGCCATCCGTGCAAAACGCGTCATCCTGTCTTGGCAAAGCTGGCCTCGCCAAACGACGTCAAAAGGGCGCAGGACGGGACTTGCAGGGTCCATTCGACCCCTTCGGCCTTGAACTCGTAGGCCACAGTGCCACTCACGGCGGCCGCTGTCAGGCGTTCGATCACCGAGCTGCCAAAGCCCTGCTTTGCCGGTGGCTCAACACGCGGGCCATCGCGCTCCATCCAGTGCAGAGCCAATCGAAAATCTGCATCCATATCCAGTGTCCAGCAGATGCGCACGTGGCCTTTGTCGTTATGGAGTGCACCATACTTGATGGCGTTGGTTGCAAGTTCGTGAATGGCCATGCCGATGGCTTGCGCCGCGCGATAGCGCAGAACAACGGGCGGCCCCTCAATCGTGATGCGCAAATCGCTGGCCGCGTCGAGATGCGCCACTTGCGAACGAACGAGATCTGCAAGATCAGCCCCGTTTCCTTGCTCGACCACGATCACGTTCTGCGATGCACCAAGCCCCTGGAGACGGGCCGAAAAGCTCGACAAAAACGCATCTTTGTTGGCCGCGGTCTTGAAGCTCATGCGTGCGACAGATTGCACGACCATCAGCAGGTTTTTGTTTCTGTGGTTGAGTTCGAGGATTGCGCCGCGCAGTTTGTTTTCCAGCGCGCGCTGGTCCGAGATGTCCTGCACCAGAAGGGCCCAGCGAAACGGCGCCTCCGATAGACGCGAGCCCATCATGGCGAGTGTCTTTGTCTCACCGGCAAGATTGACGATTTCGATCTCGATACGCGGACTGAGCCCGGAGGATTTCACATCCGCCAGCACACGGGAATCGCAGAAAAGCGCCTGCAGCAGCTGGGTTGCTGCTGGGTTGGCTGCTGCATCTCGCAGTTGCACACGGTTCAAGCTGAGCAATCGCAACATCGCGTCGTTCATATCCTCAACGCGGTCGTCCCAGAGGGTCGCAACACCAACGATGTTGGTTTTCATCAGATGCTGGAGCCGCTGGAAGCACGATGGATGCAATTCACCCAACGTGAATGTGAACGCCTGCGCGGCAGCGTCGATCTTCTCAAAGCCGCGGACGTTCTGGTCAAGATCGACCTGCGGCGAAATGGGTCGTCCGCCCCATGCGAGATAGGTCAACGCGGCCTGCGCCAGAACAAGAAGGCCGAAGATGGCGAGGGGCCAGACGACCCAGGCGTGGGGGAGCCCAGCATCAAGGTTGCGGCCAGCGGCCTGATACAATGCGGCCAAACCAACGATGAGCACGAACGCAAGTGAAGCGAGCGACAGGCCGCGAAGCATGTGCCGCGCCGTCACGCTGGAAAAGCGGGTGGCAGCACGCAGGGAAGGCAATTCGGCAGACATCCGCGATCGGCGTCCTGAATCCAGGTCCGCTGGCGGGTTCGCCCGCAAGTCGGAAGCGCCTTCGTACGACATAAAAGCACCGTCTTGAGCTTAACCAGTCGTACAACTATATACCAACGGGTCTCCAGTAAAGCCCGAGCCGTTCGAATTCTGGAGAACCCCCCGGTTTCACGGACGACCGAGACAGCACCAATCATCGCCCCGTCTCTCGACCGACTCGGCCTGGCGGTCTACAAAGGCGCTGCTCTTCTGATAGGGGCTCCGCGGACGTGGCGAAACTGGTAGACGCAAGGGACTTAAAATCCCTCGACTTCGGTCATACGGGTTCGACCCCCGTCGTCCGCACCAAGCTGGCATCAACCCAAAAACCTGCTTAAACAAGCCCCCATGATCCCGGTCGCAAACCCCTCCCCCTGGCGCTTCAGCGTCGCCCCGATGATGGACTGGACGGACCGGCACTGCCGCGCCTTCCACCGCCTCATGACGCGCCACGCCTTGCTTTACACGGAGATGGTGACGACCGGCGCGATCCTGTTTGGGCCGCGCGACCGGCTCCTGCAGTTTGATCCGGCCGAGCATCCCGTCGCCCTGCAGCTGGGTGGCTCCGAACCCGCAGCCCTGGCGGACTGTGCCCGTCTCAGCGCCGACCTTGGCTATGCCGAGATCAATCTCAACTGTGGCTGCCCGTCGGACCGGGTGCAGAACGGCGCGTTCGGAGCCTGCCTGATGCGCGAGCCGCAGCTTGTGGGCGAGAGCGTCGCCGCCATGAAGGCCGCTGTGTCCATCCCCGTGACGGTGAAGTGCCGCATCGGCGTCGATGATCAGGAACCGCGCGAGGCGTTGTGGGCGATGGCGGAGGCTGTGGTCTCAGCCGGGGCAGACGCGGTGATCGTGCACGCCCGCAAGGCATGGCTGAAGGGCCTGTCGCCAAAAGAAAACCGTGACGTGCCGCCGCTCGATTACGATCTGGTCCATG
>CAIZGQ010000812.1 GCA_903932565.1 uncultured Hyphomicrobiales bacterium | reverse complement strand
TGGCCGCTCAGTGGTACATTTGCCGCCGTGCCGGGCTGGCGAAATTGGTAGACGCGCTTGACTCAAAATCAAGTTTCGAAAGAAGTGTGGGTTCGATTCCCTCGCCCGGCACCACTGCTAGTCCTTGGCCAGTGGTTGCGTTCTTCATGAAACCTCGCGTAAGGTCTCGCATGCGACAAATCATGATCGTTTCCCTGATTGCACTTGTTGCCATCGCGGCGCCTGCACGGTCCAGCCAGGAGAATTCAAACCCGAGTCCCCATTACCTTTTTGTCTGGACCGGGGACAAGGACAAGAAGGGCAATGACTTCCTCGCCGTGATTGATGCCGACGCAGACTCGCCTTCCTACGGGCACCTGCTGACGACGGTTGCCACCGACCAGAAGACTGCTCAGGTGCATCACACGGAATACTCGATGCCCGAGAGCGCAATGCTTTTTGCCAACGACCACGAGGCAGGCCGGACCTTCATCTTCGACCTCCACGACGCGCTGCACCCGAAGGTCGCTGCGTCCTTTGAGGCCATGGACGGGTACATGCATCCGCACTCCTACGTCCGAATCCCGAACGGCCACGTGCTGGCGACCTTCCAGCATGCGCATCATTCGGGGATGCATGGTGATGGGCAGAGCGGCGGCCTCGTAGAAATAGATGACGCCGGCAAGGTGGTCCGCTCAGCCAGCAGTGCGGACCCAGGGTTTCCCGATGCCCTGCTGATGCCCTACGGGTTGGTGGTGCTGCCACAGCTTGATCGGGTAGTTTCAACCAACTCGTCGATGCACGACGACGACATCTTCAGCGGTGTGACCTATCAGGTCTGGCGACTGTCAGACCTCAAGCTGATCAAGACGTCATATCTCGATACCGGCAAGAACCGGTATGGTCATATCAGCCCGGAGGAACCGCGCCTCGGGCCTGACGGGGCCGTGTATATCCAGACACTAGGTTGCGGCATCGAACGGATCACGGCTATCGATACCGCTGAGCCGCAGGCCCGGTTGGTTCATACTTTTCCCGGAAACTGGTGCGGCGTCCCAACGATCGTCGGGCATTTCCTGGTTCAAAGCGTGCCGGCCGTACACGGTTTCATCGTGCTGAATATCGCTAACGGCGCCAAGCCGAAGGAGGTCTCGCGCCTGGTAGTGAGCGACACCTACTATCCGCACTGGACGGGCTGGGACACCGGCACGCAGCGGTTAGTGGTGACTTCCGGGCATACGCCGGAGGACCGCCTTTACCTTCTGAAGCTCGACCCGACCAACGGCAGTCTCACGTTCGACGATGCCTTTCGCGATGCGGATGGCAAGGTAGGGTTCAATTTCGCCGAGCGTGACTGGCCGCACGGCTGGAAAGGCGTTGGCGTTCCTCACGGAGCCGTTTTCTCGCATTGAACCGAGCCCTGCTCAGACCCGGCACTTTCGCTGTCTGCCAAGCGACCTTCGAAGACTGAATCACTACCCCTCACGGCTTGACGGTCGCCTTTATGTACATGTAATGTACATATATATTCGATCTCGATGGGGTTCAAATGGCCGGTGCAACAGAGCGGATCGTGGTTCAGGCAACACTGCATGACAAGAAAGTCATTGCCGCCAAGGCGAAGAAGTTGGGACTGCCCGTCTCGGAGTTGATGCGGCGCGGTGCGGTCGCGTACGAGTCAGGCGAATCTGACGCGGAACTTGCTGCCCTTGCTGACGCGGCAAAGGGGGCGGCAGACCGTGCCGGCGCTGCAATCGATGCCGCGCTCGATTTCATAGCCGCGAGCGAGAAACGAATTTCTGCCATGGAAGCGAAGGCGGCGAAGTCCTCCGTACGGAAGGCGGCCTAGCAGTGGGCGTTACCGACAAGGTCTGGGGCGCCCTGACCTCCGTGATCAAGCTGGAGGACAAGGTGAACCGGCAGGCCGATGCTATGAAGGTTCAGCAACAAAAGATCGAGGACCTCACGGGACGCGTCATTCGGCTTGAAGCGCAACTGGAACTGCTCTCGGGAGCAGCCATGATCAAGAAGCTCAAGGGCAATTGAGACGAATCCCATTGGCCGCCGGTGGCGTGCTGCAATTTGCGAGAAGCGGCGCATTTTGCAAAGATTGTGCAAAGTTGGATTTTGCATGTGCAACTCATTGAATTGACGATGAAAACGTAGACGCGTTGCTCTCAAAATCAAGTTTCGAAAGAAGTGTGGGTTCGATTCCCTCGCCCGGCACCACACATCGCACCTGTGCAACGAGGGCTTATGCGGCCGATTCCAGGGGAATTTCCCACCCCGGGAAAACGAGGACCGCGGGATGACAC
>CAIZGQ010000811.1 GCA_903932565.1 uncultured Hyphomicrobiales bacterium | reverse complement strand
TGGCCGCTCAGTGGTACATTTGCCGCCGTGCCGGGCTGGCGAAATTGGTAGACGCGCTTGACTCAAAATCAAGTTTCGAAAGAAGTGTGGGTTCGATTCCCTCGCCCGGCACCACTGCTCTGTCTTGGCCGGTGGTAGCGTTATTCAAGAAGCGCCCCATAAGGTCTCTCATGCGACACATCCTCCTCGTCCCACTGCTTGCACTTATCGCCTTTGCAGCGCCGCTGCGGTCCAACGCAGAGAAACCGAACCCGGGCGCGCATTACCTCTTTGTTTGGACTGGGGACAAGGACAAGAAGGGCAATGACTTCCTCGCCGTTATTGACGCCGATGCGTCCTCGCAATCCTATGGACACTTGCTGACGACGGTTCCGACGGACCAGAGGACGGAGCAGGTGCACCACACGGAATACTCGATGCCCGAGAGCGCGATGCTATTTGCCAACGACCACGAGGCCGGCAGGACCTTCATCTTTGACCTCCACGACGCGCTGCACCCGAAAGTCGCCTCGTCCTTCCAGGACATGGACGGGTACATGCACCCGCATTCCTACGTCCGACTCCCGAACGGACACGTGCTGGCGACCTTCCAGCATGCGCATCATTCGGGCATGCAGGGTGTCGGCAAAAACGGCGGTCTGGTGGAGATCGACGACAGCGGCAAGGTGGTCCGCTCCGCGAGCAGCGCGGATACGGCGTTTCCCGACGCGCTGCTGATGCCTTACGGGCTTGTCGTTCTGCCGCAGATCGACCGGGTCGTGTCGACCAACTCGTCGATGCACGACGATGACATTTTCAGTGGCGTGACCTATCAGGTCTGGCGCCTATCCGACCTGAAGCTCCTCAAGACTAAATACCTCGATGTCGGCAAGAACCTCTATGGTCACGTCAGCCCGGAGGAGCCACGCCTCGGGCCTGACGGCGCGGTTTACATTCAGACGCTTGGTTGCGGAATCGAACGCATCACGGCCATCGATACCGTCGAGCCGCAGGCGCAGTTGGTGCACACATTTCCGGGGAATTGGTGCGGCGTACCGACCATCGTGGGAAACTTCCTGATTCAAAGCGTGCCGGCTGTGCACGGATTCATCGTGCTGGACATTGCCGATGGAACCAAACCGAGGGAGGTCTCGCGCCTGGTCATGAGCGACGCCTATGCCCCGCACTGGACGGCCTGGGATCCCGGCACGCAGCGGCTGGTGGTGACCTCGGGAAATACGCCAGACGACCGTCTTTACCTGCTGAAAATCGACCCGTCCAAAGGCACTCTCACGATAGACAATGCGTTTCGCGACGCAGACGGAAAAACGGGTTTCAGCTTCGCCGACCGTCAGTGGCCGCATGGCTGGACTGGCGTCGGTAAGCCGCACGGAGCAGTCTTCTCGCATTGATCCCGGCTTGTGTAGAGCCGTTCAAGAACGTCGCGTGGGTTCCCTCCGGCATGGGGCAGAAAGTGTCCGCCGCGCTGGCGAGTGCCTGGTTGATTACTTCTGGCTGGTTGCCCGGAGCATCGCATCTCTCAAAATCGCATTGATTCGGGTCTGGTAGCCCTTGCCTTGACCCTTGAGCCACGCCAATACATCGGCATCGACACGCACGGTCGTTGACGCCTTTACCGGCTTGTAAAACTGGCCGCGCGTGGCATTCGCCCAGAACGCCTTGCCCTGAGATGGAATGTCGCTCGTATCGATTCGACTGTCCGGCAACAGCGCAAGGGCGGCGAGCTCCTCCTTTTGCTTTTCCGTAAGTGGCGGCAAGTTCGCGGGGTCGATACGGTGCCTAACGATCTTGCTCATAGCGCATCCTTTCCTTCTTGTCGGCTTTTCGAGCCGAAATAATGCCGATCACTTCCGTGCCGTCCTCGTCCTCCCCAACAACGTGCGCGACCAGGAGCAAGAGGTAGCCGCCCGCCATGCCAAGCGTCTGCCAACGCCGCTCTGCATTTTCGATGCGGTCCTGAACCGTCAAGGCGAAAGGGTCGGCAAATACCAAGGCGGCAATCTCGAAGCTCACGCCGTGCTTCGCCAGATTGCGTGCCGCCTTCTTCTCATCCCATTCGAAGCGGATCGACATGCTTAAATTTTACTACATTAATGTAGTAACAAAAATGGCATTTTATTGAAACGAGAAAGGCGGTGCGTTTTGCAAAGATTTTGTAAAGTTGCTGTCGCCGCTTACAACAGATTGATTTTAAAGCTGAAAAGTACACGCGCTCCTCTCAAAATCAAGTTTCGAAAGAAGTGTGGGTTCGATTCCCTCGCCCGGCACCACACATCGCACCTGTGCAACGAGGGCTTATGCGGCCGATTCCAGGGGAATTTCCCACCCCGGGAAAACGAGGACCGCGGGATGACAC
>CAIZGQ010000810.1 GCA_903932565.1 uncultured Hyphomicrobiales bacterium | reverse complement strand
GTGATGTTGTAGTCAAAGCTCGCATAGCCTTTCGAGATCGACTTCAGCCGATCATAGAAATCGAAGACGACTTCATTGAGCGGCAGATCATAAACCGCCATGGCGCGCTTGCCGACATAGGACAGGTCAATCTGCGTGCCGCGACGCTCCTGACACAGCTTCAGGACGGAGCCGAGATAATCATCAGGCGTCAGGATCGTGGCGCGAATCCACGGCTCCTCGATCTCTTCGATCTTCACCACATCGGGCATGTCTGCGGGATTGTGCAGATCAATCGTCGAGCCGTCGGTCAGCTTGATGTTGTAAACAACCGATGGTGCCGTTGCGATGAGATCAAGATTGAACTCACGCTGCAGGCGCTCCTGAATGATTTCAAGATGCAGCAATCCCAGAAAGCCGCACCGGAATCCAAAGCCAAGCGCAGCAGAGCTTTCCATTTCGAACGAGAAGCTTGCGTCGTTCAGGCGAAGGCGTCCCATGGCCGCGCGCAGATCATCAAAGTCGGCCGCATCGACCGGGAAGAGCCCGCAGAACACCACGGGTTGCGCTGGTTTGAAGCCGGCCAATGCCGACGCACACCGGCGCTTGTCTTCCGTCAGCGTATCGCCAACGCGGGTGTCGGCGACCTGCTTGATCTGCGCCGTGATGAAGCCGATTTCGCCGGGACCCAGCTGCTGCACGTCCTTCATCTTGGGACGGAACACGCCGATCTTGTCGACTTCATAATGGGCGTCCGTGCCCATCATCAGGACTTTCTGGCCCTTCTTCATCACGCCATCGATGACGCGAACCAGAACCACCACGCCGAGATAGGCGTCATACCAGGAATCAACCAGCAGCGCCTTCAACGGCGCACTTTCGTCGCCCTTGGGCGGCGGCAGGCGCGTCACAATCGCTTCCAGCACCAGATCGATGCCAAGGCCGGTCTTGGCCGAGATCGGCACGGCATCGGAGGCATCAAGGCCGATGACGTCCTCGATCTGCTGCTTGATGCGATCGGGCTCAGCCGCAGGCAAGTCGATCTTGTTCAGGACGGGCACGATCTCATGGCCCGCATCCAGCGCGTGATACACGTTGGCCAGGGTCTGGGCCTCAACGCCCTGCGAGGCATCGACCACCAGCAGCGAGCCCTCGCAGGCCGCCAGCGAGCGCGAGACTTCGTAGGCGAAATCGACGTGGCCGGGCGTGTCCATCAGATTGAGGATGTAATCCTTGCCGTCCTTGGCCCGATATTCCAGACGCACCGTCTGCGCCTTGATGGTGATGCCGCGTTCGCGCTCGATATCCATCGAATCCAGCACCTGCTCGACCATGTCGCGTTCGGCCATGGTGCCGGTGGACTGGATCAGGCGGTCTGCAAGGGTCGACTTGCCATGGTCGATATGCGCGACAATGGAAAAATTGCGGATGTTTTCGAAGGGGTGCGTCGTCATCCCTCGCAGATAGCAGGGGCGGGCTGCAGGGGGAAGGGGCGATAGAGCCGCGCTGGGTGCGGGGCCCAATGAAGTTACGCACCATCCTCGCCGTGCGAACCTTCTCCCTTGGGAGAAGGTGGCACGCGGAGCGTGACGGATGAGGGTAGCCAACTAAAACCCTCACCCGGTTGGCATCCGCCAACCACCCTCTCCCACAGGAGAGGGTGAGGCTGCGGCCGCTCCCCTACGCCACCAAGCGCTTGGCGACGAGCGACCGCAGCGTGAGGAGATCTTTGGCAAACATCCGGATGCCTTCGGCAAGCTTCTCGGTCGCCATGGCGTCCTCATTCATCAGCCAGCGGAAGGACTTTTCATCGAGCGACATCTTGGCCGGGGCTTCCTTGGCGGTCGCCACGGGGTCCAACTGGCGCGGCAGGACAGCGTCGGCCTTTGCCAGTTCCTCCAGCAATTGCGGCGATATGGTCAGCCGGTCGCAGCCCGCCAGCGCCTCGATTTCACCGATGTTGCGGAACGACGCGCCCATCACGACTGTCTTGATGTCGTGTGCCTTGAAGTAGGCGTAGATCTGCCGAACGGAGAGCACGCCGGGATCCGTCTGCGCGGTGTAGTCCTTGCCTTCGTGTTTCTTGAACCAATCCAGAATTCGACCCACGAATGGCGAGATGAGGAACGCGTTCGCCTCTGCACAGGCGGCCGCCTGTGCCAGCGAGAACACCAGCGTCATGTTGCAGTCGATGCCCTCGCGCTGCAGTATTTCGGCAGCGCGGATGCCCTCCCACGTGGTTGCGAGCTTGATGAGGATGCGGTCGCGCCCGATCCCGCGCGCGGCATATTCGGCAATCAGGTGACGCGCCTTGGCGACAGACGCCTCAGTGTCGAACGAC
>CAIZGQ010000809.1 GCA_903932565.1 uncultured Hyphomicrobiales bacterium | reverse complement strand
CTCGCCCCAAGCAAGAGGCTGGTGGAGATGACCAGCATGGCAATCCGAGACAAGCGCCGCCCCGCGCCCATCAGCCGACGTGCTTCTTGAAGAAGTCCAGGGCACGGCCCCAGGCGAGTTCAGCATCCTTGCGGTCATGAACCGTGCGTTGCTCGTTGACGAAGCCGTGATCGGACTCATAGCGGAACAACTCGTAGCTCTTGCCCGCTGCCTTCAGGCCCTTTTCGAATTCATCGACGGCCGCAGGCGTGCACCAGTCGTCGCGGTTCGAGAAATGTCCCTGCAGAGGGATTTTTACATCTGCCGGGCCAGCTGCGGCGGCCGGGGGAATGCCGTAGAAGGCGACACCAGCGGCAAATTCAGGCACGCGCGCTGCCGCCAGAATGGTGACCGCACCGCCCATGCAAAAGCCCGTGATGCCGACCTTGGCGCCGTTGCGGGCGAGAAACTGCGCCGCACCGCGCACAGTCTGGTCGGTGGCATCAAGAAAGTTCAGCGAGTTCATCTCGCGGCCAGCAGCCTCAGGATCGTGATAGGGGACCACGGTCCCGGCGTAGAGATCGGGGGCAATGACATCATAACCCGCCAGCGCGAAACGGTCGGCGATTCCCTTAATCTGATCCTGCAGGCCCCACCATTCCTGAATCACAACCAGTCCCGGCGCATTGGCCTTGGCGGCGCGGGCGAAATACCCGGTCGCGGACTTGCCGTCCGGCCGTGCAAACGAAATCGTCGTACCCATCGAAGTCTCCTGAAGAACTTTGGAACGGTCCGCCCCCGCCCGACGCCCTGTTAGCATCTTGCTATGACAAACCAAAAGGGGACGGGTCGCCGCTGGCAGAAGGCGCGTGACCTCCTTATAAGGCACCCATGCTTGAAGGTCTGCCCCCCAACAACGCCGCCTATTTCATGCGGCTCGCCTGCACCGAAGATGTGGCGCGCACCGTCGCCGACATTGTGGTCGAGACATTCGATCCCTCGGACACCGCAGCTGCTGCGTTCGAAGAAGCGGAAAACGTTGCTGATTGGTCGGCCGGTGCCTGGGTCGTCGAAGTCTATTTCGGCGAAGAACCCGATGAAGACATGGTGCGCGAACTCGTCGGTGCCGTGGCAGGGCCTGATGCAGCGAAGGCCATCACCTTTGGCCGCGTCGCCGAGCGTGACTGGGTCGCGACCGCGCTGGATGGGCTCGCCCCCGTTCATGCGGGGCGCTTTCTGGTCCACGGCGGGCACGACCGCCAGCATCGCCGCCCTAACCAGGTCGCGCTTGAAATTGAAGCTGCGCTCGCTTTTGGCACCGGCCATCACGGCACCACGCGCGGCTGCCTTTTGATGCTGGATGCGATTTTGAAGGTGCGTCGCCCACGCAACATTCTGGATATCGGCACCGGCACGGGCGTGCTCGCCATGGCCGCCGCCAAGGCCCTGCGCCAACAGGTCTATGCGGGCGACATTGACCCGATCTCGGTGCTCGCCACCCGCTCCAACGCGCGACTGAACGGGGTCTCGCCCTGGCTGCGGCCCGTCGTGGCGCGCGGTACGCATCATCCAGACCTCGAATCACGTCGCTACGATCTGATTTTTGGAAATATTCTGGCGCGTCCGCTGCGTGCAATTGCCCCCGACGTGGCGCGGCTTGCTGGCGAGGGGGCTGATGTCGTGCTGTCCGGCCTGCTTGGCCGTGATGTGCCCGGCGTGCTGAGTGCCTATGCAGCGCAAGGCTTTAGGCTGACAAAGCGAATCAATCTGGAAGGCTGGGCGACGCTTTTGGTGCGCCGCGCTGGAGCTGCCACGCGGCCTCTGTTTGAATGACGCTCTTCGACCTTGATAACGTTTGGCATTTGGTTCACGCCTGACGTTCCTCTAAGGTTAAGTGATGTTTCAAAGCCTCTTCCAATCCTTCACAGACAGTGCGGATCCCACACAGGGCGCGGCGCGCGTTGCCGCCCTGCGTGTGCGCCTTGCCGCGCAGAAGATCGATGGCCTCATCATTCCGCGCGCCGACGAGCATCAGAATGAATATGTGCCACCCGGCGCCGAACGCCTTGCTTGGCTGACCGGGTTTGCGGGCTCAGCCGGCCTTGCAATTGTGCTGGCGGACACGGCTGCGATCTTCGTGGATGGCCGTTACACGATCCAGGTGCGTGACCAGGTGGACGTGTCCATCTTCACGCCTGTCGCCATTGCCCAGAACTCCCCGGACGCCTGGATCAAAACGCACCTGACGAAAGACCAGAAACTTGGATTTGACCCGTGGCTGCACACCCCCGCGCAAGTTGCAAAACTGAAAAAAGCTGCTGAGTCCGTTGGGGCGGACCTGGTTGCGGTTTCACCCAACCCGATTGACGCCATCTGGACGGACCGGCCCGGCGAGCCCAACGGCCCCGTTCATCTCCACCCGGACGGGCTTGCAGGGGAAACCGCCGCCAGCAAACTGACCCGGATTGCAACGGCGCTTGATCCTGAGACAACGCTCTTTGTCAGCGACCCGCATGCGCTCGCCTGGGCGTTCAATATTCGCGGCTCGGACGTCGCGCACACGCCGTTGCCGCTGGGCTATGCGCTGATTCCCCAGGCAGGTCAGCCAAAACTCTTCATTGATCCGCACAAGCTCGACGACACCGTCAGAACTGCATTGAGTGCTCTGGCGAAACTGGAGACGCCGGAACATCTGACGCAGGCGCTGCAGGATGTCGCCAAGGCGAAACAGGTCCTTATCTGCGATGCTGCAACCGTCGCGTTTGCGCTCGTGCAGAATTTCGAGGGCGCTGAGGGCAAAGTGCAGATGGGGCCTGATCCCATCGCCCTGATGAAAGCCAACAAAAACGAGGCGGAACTCAGCGGCACACGCGCCGCGCATGTGCGCGATGGCCTCGCCATGGTTCGCTTTCTCAGCTGGTTTGCCGATACTGCCCCGCACGGTGGGCTGAGCGAAATCAAAGCTGCCGAGGCGCTGGAACATTTTCGTCGGGCCACCGGCATGCTGAAGGATGTGTCGTTTCCGACGATCTCAGCGGCCGGGCCGAACTCGGCGATCCCGCATTACCGCGTGACGGAAAAGACGAATAGGCCCATTGAGCCAGGCTTTTTTCTGATCGACTCGGGGGCCCAATATGAGGATGGCACCACCGACATCACCCGCACGCTTTGCGTTGGGGAGCCGGACGCCCAGATGCGCGACCGCTTCACCCGCGTCTTGAAGGGGCATATTGCGATTGCAACTGCGGTTTTTCCAGCGGGCACAAGCGGCGCCCAGATCGACGGCTTTGCGCGCCGCCCGCTCTGGGACGCAGGTCTCGATTTTGACCATGGCACGGGACACGGTGTTGGGTCGTACCTCTCCGTGCATGAAGGCCCGCAGCGAATCTCAAAGCTCGGACATGTGGCGCTGACGCCAGGCATGATCCTGTCCAACGAGCCCGGCTTCTACGAGGCTGGCGCGTGGGGCAT
>CAIZGQ010000808.1 GCA_903932565.1 uncultured Hyphomicrobiales bacterium | reverse complement strand
GGACTCGTTGGTTGCGGCTTTCAGGAGTTTTCGAGGCGGCATGGTGATTTTGCCATAGCCGGTGCCGTTGTGCTTGTATCACTTGCTGATGATTTGACGGTTTGCCGCATCGCGGTGACCGTGTTTGGTGTGACCGAATTGCCAATCCGAGTGACCGCAGTTGAACACATGTTGGTTGGACGAACGCTCAATGCTGCAACGATCATTGAGGCAGCAAACAGCTGCATTGGCCTTGCTACCATGGACGATGCTTTTGGGAGTGCCGCATATCGGGGGCACGTCGCCTGCGCAATGGTCGAGCGTGCGCTGTCTGAGGCTGCATCAGAGGCCATGACATGACGACCGCGTCAACGTCCCGTGACATTTCAATCATTGTAAACGGACAGCTACGGTCAGCGAATGCTGAGCCGCGCATGACGCTCTTGGACTTCCTTCGTCACAAGTTGAACCTCACCGGAACCCATGCCGGCTGCGAGCACGGTGTTTGTGGCGCCTGCACAGTGCTCGTGGATGGGTCTTCGACGCGGTCCTGCCTGATGCTTGCCGTTCAATGCCAAGGGCATCAGGTGGACACTGTTGAGGGGTTATCGAAAGACGGCGCTTTACACCCTTTACAACAGGCATTTTGCGAACATCATGGCTTGCAATGTGGTTTTTGTACCCCCGGCCTTCTGATGACGATGGTTGAATTTCTTCAAGAACATCCCGAGCCAACCGAAAAAGAATTGCGCGAAGCGATTTCCGGGAACCTCTGTCGCTGCACCGGCTATCACAACATCATTAAGGCAGGTCTGGCCGCAGCCGATATGTTGCGGGCAAACTCTCGAAAGGCATGACTTTGAGCGACCGGACTTTTGTTGGTGCACGCCATCCGCGCCTTGAAGACGACCCCCTGGTGCGAGGGGCCGGACGCTTTGTTGACGACCTGCATCTACCGGGAATGCTTGAGGCTGCATTTTTGCGGAGCCCCACAGCGCATGCTCTTATTCGTTCAATTGATGTCACGGCGGCGCGCGCCTTACCCGGCGTGCATGCCGTCTATACACTGGCAGATCTTCGCAAAATATTGACGGCAGATCGGCTACCCTTGCAATTCCCCAGCACCGTTCTCCCGCCAAACATCTCTCCGTTCATCCTGGCGGACAAGGAGGTCTCATTCGTTGGGGAAGCGATTGCACTTGTCGTTGCGGAATCACGCTACATCGCAGAAGATGCTGTTGATCAAATCAAAGTGGAATTTGATTATCTTCCGGTCGCCTCCGACTGCCGCGAGGCCCTCGCGCCAGATGCGCCCGACGTTCACATTCATCGACGCGGAAATCTGCTTCTTGAATTTACCCAGCAGTATGGTGACGCCGACGCAGCAATATCTACTGCTTTCCACCGCTTGAATGTAAATCTGAAGCAGCATCGAGGTGGGGCACACCCGATCGAATGTCGAGGTGTTATCGGGCATTTCGAAGCATTTTCCGATCACCTCTCCGTTTGGACATCCACACAGCTGGCTCATGAAGCCCGCTTTTTTATCATGAAACTGCTGGGTCTCGACGAAAACCGTATTCGCGTCATTACACCCGATGTCGGCGGCGGCTTCGGCGCAAAGTTCATTTTGTATCCGGAAGAAGTTGCAATCTGCGCAGCAAGCAAACTTCTCGAAAAACCAGTGAAATGGATTGAGGATCGCAGAGAGCACTTCATGGGATCGATTCAGGAGCGCGATCAATATTGGGATCTGGAAGTCGGCTGCGATGAGGACGGCAGACTGCTCGGTGTTCGCGGCCACATGATCAATGACGCGGGCGCCTTCACATATCAGGGCATCAACCTTCCATATAATGCATCGACAAGCTTTCCAGGGCCCTACATCCTTCCCAATTACAGCTTGCGCGTCTCCGTGGTTGAAACAAACAAGGTAGGTTCAGCGCCAGTTCGCGGCGCTGGATATCCCGAGGGTTGCTTTGCTATGGAGCGCGTTCTTGACGCAATTGCGCACGACATGAACCTTGATCGGATCGATGTGCGCCGGCGCAATCTGGTTCCCGCAGCAGCGATGCCTTACAAAACGCCTATGCAAGCACGCTCAACCAGCATGATTGTCTATGATAGCGGGGATTTTCCAGCCTGCCTCGAACGTGCTCTCGAAGCTGCAGACTACAAGGGTTTCGAAACACGTCGCACCAGCGCACTTTGCCACGGACGATATCTCGGGTTTGGGGTCGCTGCCGGGATCAAAGGAACGGGGCGAGGGCCTTTTGAATCCGGGTTGGTTCGCGTCGGCCGCTCCGGTAAAGTTTCAATCTACACCGGCGCGATGGCCATGGGGCAAGGTCTGAAGACGGCTCTTGCACAGATTGCTGCAGATCAATTGGGCGTACGCCCTGACGACATCACGGTCGTGTGCGGCGATACGTCGACCATCCAATTGGGATTGGGGGGGTTCGCAAGTCGCCAAACTGTGACTGCTGGCAATTCTGTTCATCTGGCAGCATGCGCAGTTCGCGAGAAAATTATTGCCGCAGCTGCGTTACTCCTGGACGTACCTGCAAACTTGTTGACCATTGAAAATGGTCTTGTGGGCGAGATTGGAAAGAATTTTGCTCTGACGTTCGCCGAAATTGCGGACTCCGTAGCCGGTGCACCGGGTTATAAATTCCCAGAAGGCGTGACGCCTGGACTCGATGCCGCCGTCAACTTCAAAACGTCTGCCCTGACCTATGGCATCGGCGTTCACGCGGTTGAAGTGGAAGTCGATCCGCGCACAGGTGGCGTGACCATCCTCAAATATGTTGCGGTCACCGATTGTGGACGCGTCGTCAATCCCATGATGGCGGAAGGACAGATCCACGGCGGTATTGTCCATGGCATCGGCAATGCACTCTTTGAATGGATGGGTTACGATGCCGATGCGCAGCCTTTCACAACGACGTTTGCTGATTATCTTCTGCCGAGTGCGACGGAGATTCCTCATCTAGATATTCAACTTGCTGAATATCCAACGACGAAGAATCCACTTGGCGTCAAAGGGATTGGTGAGGCCGGAACCGTGCCAGCGGCACCAGCCATCATCTCGGCTGTGGAAGACGCACTTCGGGAAACCGG
>CAIZGQ010000807.1 GCA_903932565.1 uncultured Hyphomicrobiales bacterium | reverse complement strand
TCTTCCTGCAACGCTCGGCGAACCTTGGCCCTTTGATCTGCAGACAAAACCGGATGGCATTTTTGGAAAAGACCGTCCGGGCGATGCAATTGTTGCCATGACATCGGGACACATTGCCGGACAGGTCAATGTGGCAACGCAGACGCTGGTCTTTGAACATTTCGATCTTGGCGGGCCCGATCTCTCTCTTGTGGCAAGCGGAGAAGTTGGATGGGGTACGGCGGATCATCTCTCCGTCCGAGCCCGGGTGGCGCGCACCTCAGGACGTACAGTTTTGCGCATGTGGCCAACGCCCGTGGCGCCGCCTGTGCGAAGCTGGCTGACCGATCATCTGTCGGCTGGCATGCTGGAGCGCGGGACAATTGCACTCGATTTCACAGGTGATGACCTCGCCAACATTCGGCGTGAGCTTGGTCCGGTGGACGCGCACTCGAGCATTGATCTTGTGCTGAGCGGCGCAACGCTCGCCGTCATTCCCGGTGTTCCGCCCCTGTCAGGTGTGGAGATGACGGGCCATGTTTCGGGTCGAACGGTCAATCTTGCCGTCACACGCGGGCTCATTGACGCTGGAGGCGGCCGCCGCCTGACGATTCTGGACGGCAATTTTTCAATTCCCGACACCGACCCCAAGCCAACGCCAGCGACAATCAATGCGCATCTCTCGGGCACGCTGGAATCGCTTGCGGATGTCCTCAACCGGGATGCGCTCAAATCTTTTGTGAATTTGCCAATCGATACGACGACGATCCATGGGCAGGCTGAAGGCCGCTTGTCGGTTGATATCAATCTGTCGCCATCTGTACGGCCTGAAGATACGCAAATCCGGGCGACCGCAAATGTTTCGAACTTTGTGGTCGATCGGCTGGTGGGCAAGGAGAAGCTCGATCAGGCGACATTGCAGGTCAATTTTGATCGCGGTGCTTTGAAGGCTGTCGGGCAGGGTCGTCTGTTTGGAGCACCTGCAAGCGTTGAATTGCAGCGGCAGGCAGGTGCTGTGACCATGGCGACCATCAGCATGAGTCTCGACGATGCTGCACGCGCCAAACAGGGGTATGCGTTTGGGTCCGCGCTGACCGGGCCCGTTGGTGCAAGGATGGTCAGCGCGCTGGGTCAGTCGGATAAGATCAACGCCGACGTGGAGCTTGATTTTACAAAAGCCTCGATCAATGGCCTCTTTCCCGGTGTTGAAAAGCCCGCGGGGCGGCCAGCCAAGGCGACCTTTAACGTCTCCATGGAAACTGATGGCGCGAGCCTCGATACCATCGTGTTTGATGCTGGCGCGACGCAGGTGCGTGGGACGTTGTCGCTGGATGCGGGCGGCGCGCTGAGCGAGGCGCATCTCTCCCAAGTGCGTTTGTCACCCGGCGATGACGTGAAAGTCGATGCTGAACAATCGCGCGACGGCCTGAAAATTGTCATTCGCGGTCGCTCCCTCGATGCGCGGCCCTTCTTAAAGGATCTTTTCGCCGGTGAAGGCGGCAACGGGCGCGATGCGACCGGGACGAAAGATATCGATTTTGATTTGAAGTCACCTCTCGTCACCGGCAACAACAAGCAGGTGGTCTCGAATCTGGATTTGCATCTGGTTCGAAAGGGTGGCGTTTTCCGGCAATTTCAGTTCAGTGGGAAACTGGGGCGCGACGCACTGACGGGCTCTCTCTCACGCCCCCGCGATGGATCGCCGCCCAACATCTCCGTGATCACGCAGGACGCCGGTAGTTTTCTGTCGTTCCTTGATCTCTACAAACGCATGGAAGGCGGCAAGCTCGCCATGAGCATGCGGCTTGGGGATAATGGGGTTGCAGGAAACCTGAATGTCCGTGATTTCGTGTTGCGCGACGAGCCAGCACTTCGCCGGCTTGTGGCAGAGAGCGTGCCAGCGCGCGATGACCACAGCGGGACGGCATCGAAGATTGATACGGCGGCAGCGCGGTTCACCAAAATGCAGGTGGAATTTCAGCGCGTCGACGGGCGCATCGATGTGCGGAACGGCTCAATCTTTGGCCAGCAAATCGGCCTGACGCTGGATGGCTCCGTCGATTTTCCACGCGATATCGTCAACTTGTCGGGAACCTTCGTGCCAGCCTACGGAGTCAACAATCTGTTTTCGCAAATCCCCGTGTTTGGCCTGCTTCTTGGCGGCGGACAGCATGAAGGATTGTTTGGCGTGAATTTCCGGATCAATGGCCCAGCCAGCGCGCCCGTGTTGTCTGTGAACGCGCTGTCAGCCATAGCACCCGGCTTTTTGCGCAAAATTTTCGGCGCCGTGGAGACAGGCGGAACAACCACCGCACCCCCGCCGATGCTCTCCATGCCGCAATCGACCGGTCAACCGTTGTCGATCACGCCCCACGCAAATTGATCGAGACAGACCAGAGCTTATTCCGGCCGCAGCAGCACGTGCTTCTTGCGGCCGAATGACAGTTTGGCCGCCCCATCGGCCACCAGATCAGCGTTTGTGATGTTAGCCTTTTCATCCGTGACGGTCTGATCATTCAGTTTTAGTCCGCCGCCCTTGATCTGGCGTCGGGCTTCGCCGGTCGAGGGCAAAAGGCCCGCACGGACGAAGGCGCTGAGGACCCCAAGCCCGGCTGCAAACTCGGCTGCCGGTATCTTCACGGTTGGAAGATCATCAGCCGTCACGCGATCTTCAAATGTCTTGCGGGCTGTTTCGGCAGAAATGGTGGCAGCCTCGCGCCCGTGCACCATGGCTGTTGCCTCGGTTGCAAGAATTTTC
>CAIZGQ010000806.1 GCA_903932565.1 uncultured Hyphomicrobiales bacterium | reverse complement strand
GAGGTCGGAGCCTGCCAGCTGAGAAAAACGAAATACGCCCACCTTCTACTCGTGCACCGCCGACTCGCTGAGCGCCGAACGGGCCCGGGCAAAGACATCGCCTTCCGCGATGCCGCTCGCGTCGCCAGCATCGATCGCGCCGCGTAACGCTGCCAGTTTGGCGTCGTGGGTCAGCTCATCGCGCTCCAAGCTGCGCAGTGCCGCACGAATCACCTCGCTGGCATTGTCGTACTTTCCGCTCTCTATTTTCGCGGCGACAAAGCGGTCGAGTTCTTCGGTCAAATTAACGTTCCGGGTGGGCATGGGGGAGATCTCCGTAGCGGCGAGAGCCAATCATGGCACGGTTGGCAAATATTGCCAATCGCGAATTAGGGCCTCAGCTTTTGCGGGACAGAATCGAGTTTGACTGAACGGCCACGCTGGCACGCCGTCCAGCCGTCCAGCCGTCGCAGATGTAAGCAGCAGTCTTTTCCGCCGCTGAGTCCGCAGACCGACGGAAACCTGCCGCCGGACGTTGCTCCCGGCTAAGCGCTGGTCTCGACCCGAAGCCGACCCTCATGGTTTCGCCAGTCTGCCACCTCAACTGACTGTGCCGCTGCGGCCCGCACGTCGCTGGCGGACGCGACGAAGTTCCATCTACAAAAGGCATGCTCCAAGAGCGGGATCCACGAGAGCAAGTCCCGCGCTTCGCACTTGCGCCAGGATCAGCGGCACGAATTGCTCCTCTTGATCCTCGTTAAGGTGCACCCACGCAATGGCCACTCCGTACGAGAACTGGAGGAATGATTCAGCACTGACTTCCGATCGAGCGTCCGCTGGCAGATCGCGGCACCGGCAATAGTGCTGAAACTCGTCGAGAAACAGTTCGCCGGCGTCGAGACACAGGCGGAGGTTTTCAACGTCCGTTGGTCCTGGAATTAACGACAGACCCAAGACAACCTCCTTGGGCCATCCCGCCTCCCACATCTGTGGGGCAAATACCAACTTCCCAAAATCTTGAGGGAGGTTGGTACCCGGAGCTGACCAGACTTCCAATTCGCGAATCCGCTTCATATTTCACCCAAAACAAA
Organism: uncultured Hyphomicrobiales bacterium; assembly: GCA_903932565.1. GTDB lineage: Bacteria > Pseudomonadota > Alphaproteobacteria > Rhizobiales > Beijerinckiaceae > Terripilifer. The sequence goes on along the minus strand of CAIZGQ010000806.1, from coordinate 1,645 downwards.
CGGACTTCGACACTGCACTCGCAATCCGCTTTGCGTCAGCGGCCGCACAGCTGGAGGTCCCGGTCTTTCACAGGCACTCCCTTCGGAAGGCCGTACTCGACCCCGAGCCGCCGGTCGCAGTTCCGTGGCTAGCCATCTCACCATGGTCAGAGTCCTCAAGGTGAACCGCTGCCGAATTCGTCCCCCACCCGAGGCAAGGCTGGGACCGACTAACTGGACCAAGTCACCGTGCTAGCTTCGATCCGTAACACGTCGCCGGACTGCATTTCGATTGCAAACTGGCCGTCGAGAATCTGATGGACCCGCATGATTGATGCGGATGGTCCCCATTCTTGTCGGCGCGGAATCAAAACAGAAACCACGCCCGAAAACGTCAGTTTTCCGATCGTGAGAGGAGCTTCTGAGATTTCGATTTCACAGACGGCAGACTCCCACTTGAGAACGATCGCCTTCAAGGTCGAGTCGTGAAGCGTAGGTATTTCGATGCCCACCATCAAGCTCCGTTTGAACGAAAGGCGACTGACCGTCTGCACACAGGCGGAAACCTGCCACCAAGCGCGCATGCCGTCGAACGAGTACTCCCGACACCGAGCAGCCCTTCGAGATGCCGGTCGCAGATAGTCTGCGGTGTACCTAAATTTACTACAGCAAGGGCGGTTCACACCTTGATGAATGATTGCCGAAAATTGCCCGCCGATGCCCACTATCCATGATCATCCAGCCGCGACTTCTTCTCGGGATGATAGGCCTTTAGCTCCTGTCGGCAGACGATTCGCGAAGTCACCGCGACCGAGACCGCGCTAACTGAGACTGGCGTGAGTTCAGACGGCATCACTGCTTTTCCTAGTAGGCCACGCGTCACGACGTGTTTCCCTACCAGGCCGGCCAGGCTGGCAGGCCAAGCTGGGAACATCGTGATTCTTTTGGCGTCCAGATGCCTCGGAGAAGTTCTGCCGAATATGGTGACTTGGACGGGCTCGTCTAGAACCAGGAAGTAAGCCGTGTAGACCGAGTCCTCTTTCGGCTTCTCACCAAACTCTGGCGGCCCGAACTCCTGACTACTTGCAACGGTACCCGATAGCTCGACGGTATTGGTTTCCGTCCGTCTGATCTCCAGAGGACAAGCCGTGGGCAGGTCAGTGGCGGCTGCTAAAGACTGCACGCCGACTGCGAGGGCGAAAAAAACTCTTGCGATCAATTCAATTCCCTTTTACTCGACCGCCAAGAAATAGCCTCCGGCCCGCCCCCCTTGTCTCGTGCGGACCCTCTCCAGACTTCGCTACCGCCAGAACTCATAGGGACCTTCCCCCTCGATATACAGTTGCGCAGGGGGACCTTCCGGAGTGAAGCGTGCTTTTGATTTGTGTCCATCGCCCACGTCAAAAACAATTGCGTCGTCAACCAGTAGGATAGGCGTTGCGTCGAAATCGGAGTACTGGCCGAGGTAGCTATTACCAGGGTCAAAAACCAACAGTCGGGTACTGCCGTGGCACGTTCCACCTGGCGTCGCCCAAACTGTTTTAACGAACGCCACTCGCCACTGCCCCGACCCCGCTCGTATCGTTCCAAGGAAGGAAAACACCTCTGTCTCAAACGTACCCGGGGCAAATAATAAGTCTGGCTGTCGAGACGCTGCCAGTCGGAG
>CAIZGQ010000805.1 GCA_903932565.1 uncultured Hyphomicrobiales bacterium | reverse complement strand
GCAGGTCTGGCATGAGCAACTTTGAGCACAAGGCTTGACCGGGCGCGCCCTTGTGAGGCCAGATCAGACAAACGCTGAACCGCCGTTGCTGCGCGCGGCGGCAACGTGACCCGAGGATCCAATGCTTTCGACGACTTCGCGTTCTGCCAGCCTGACGATCACATGCCTGCTCGCCGCGAGCCTCGCGGGCTGCAACAGCACGTCCACGGCTGTCGCGCCTCCGGTGGCCGCAGCCGCCGGGTCCAGCGGCGCGACGCCCTCGACCTATGCGTCCGAGCGATTTGCGCCCGCGAACTTCAAACTGCCCGAAGGGGCTGGGTGCTCGGGCGATGTCGCGCGCTTTCGTGCCATCATGGACAACGACTGGCGCAGCGGAAACGTCGGCCAGAGCGTCTACAACCAGATCATTGGTGAGATTGATCAGGCCGCCAACGCCTGCGCCGCCGGTCGGGATGGCGAGGCCAGAGGCCTGATCCATACGAGCCGCAGCAGGCACGGCTATCCGGCCGGATAGCCCCAGACGGCAAGCCTCCACCCCGTGCAACACGTCATCTCACAACGCCGCTTGGCCCAGCCGGTCGCGTCGGATAGAAGATCTCACCCGAACCGAACTGGTCCTGTATCGATGCGTATGTCCGAGGTGCTGGACCAGCTTGCCGCGACCCCGGGCGACCGGCTTACCGTCAGAACCATTTTCGCCACCCTTGGCGATCACTCGATCTCGCTGATGGTGCTGCTGCTGGCCTTGCCCAATTGCATCCCCATGCCGCCGCCCATCGCCACAATCAGCAGCCTGTTGCTGTTTTTCGTCGCGATTCAGATTGGCATTGGACGCGGCTCGCTTTGGATGCCGGACATTGTGCTGCGCCAGTCCATTGCCAAGGTTCATATTGATAAAGCGATCGACAAGGCCCTGCCCTGGGTCCGCCGCCTCGAATCAATCTCGCGTCCGCGCTGGCAGTTGATCGGCGAGCCCTTGGCGGCCCCGCTGACAGCCTTGCTCGTGGGCGTCCTCGCCATCGGCATGTTCACGGCTGCCCCGGTGATTGGTCAGATTCCCTTTGGCCTCGCGATTGGCCTCATCGGCCTGGCACTTGTCGAGGGCGATGGGGCAGTTCTGCTGGCCGGCATGATCATCGGCGCGATTGGTCTTGTGATCAGCGCCAGCTTCGCATTTGCAATTGTCGTCGCCATCCGGGAATGGTTTTGAACGGTTCGCCCTGCCACTCAGGCTGGATCAAGCGGCACCGTTCCCTTGGGTTTGCCATCGGCACCAAGGCTGATTTTCTCGATCTGCGCTTCGGCCGATTTCAAGAGCGTTTCGCAATGCCGCTTCAGCTCTTCGCCACGTGCATAAATGACGATCGACTCTTCAAGCGGGACAGTACCCTTTTCGAGACGTTCAACGATTGATTCGAGCTCAGCCAGAGCGTCTTCAAATTTCAGGCTGGCGAGGTCGGGCCGGGCATCGGTCAAAGGTCTTGTCCTGGGGCAAAGGCAGGCGAAAAATCGGGACGCATGAGACCCCAATTTCAATAATCGTTAACATGGTTTGGCATCAGCTCGCCACCGCCGCAGCGAGCGCATTGCCGTCGCGCTCACGCAGGCGTGAGGGGATGCGCTTTGACCTCTGCATGGGCTTGCCGTACGGCTGTGCCGATCTTCATCGAAATTGCGCCACCTTTCATAACGATACGCTGGGCTCGCGCCAAAACCTTATCCACGTCCTATCATCGGAGCGTCACATGCCTTCCAG
>CAIZGQ010000804.1 GCA_903932565.1 uncultured Hyphomicrobiales bacterium | reverse complement strand
CTCGTCCATTCTCAAGAAATAGCGGGTTACGACTGAGTCGTCTAGGCTTGGGCGGAGCAATGGCGAGCTAAATGAATGCCAAGCTTACGCATTTCAGCGTTATTGAACGTCGGCGTCACCCATTAAGTGGGTGAATTGTCTGCAGAATTGAGCGCTGATTGACCTGCACCCTAGTACTTTCGTAGGGGGTCGCTATTTTGGTCGTTTTTCTCGATTTTCAGCCTCGGAAGGCCATTTAGGGTCCGGCCAGCCCATGACTGGACGGGCCGCATCGCCGTGTTGCGCCTCTGGCCAGCAACGGATGGCCCTGACGGGCCACCCGTTGGTCGCGCCTGTTGCCGGATTGGCTCAGGAGCGCGCCAGATTTGACGCTGTGCGGCTTGCTGCAGCCTCAAGCGAGGCCGCTGATTGCTTCCGGTAGATGATGAGCGTTGCAACCAAGCCGCAGGCGCCCCCAAAGGCGACCCAGAAGGCAGGCGCGGCCTTGTTGCCGGTCACCTCGATGAGCCATGTCGAGACAAGCGGCGTGAAGCCCCCGAAGATTGCCGTGGCAAGGGAGTAGGCCAACGCAAATCCCGCCGTGCGGACCTGAACCGGCACGATCTCTGTCAGCGCGACGACCATCGCGCCGTTGTAGCTGCCATACAAGAAGGACAGCCAAAGCAGCACCACGAGCATTTTGAGAAACGTCGCGTCCGCAACCAGCCACGCCAGGGCGGGATATGTCGTGAACAGCGTGAGAGCCGAGAACAGCACAAGCACTGGCTTGCGGCCAATCCGGTCGGACACAGCCCCCATGACCGGCAGCCAGAAGAAGTTTGAGACAGCGACGCAGAATGTCACGATCAAACTGTCAGCGGCGGTCAGTTTCAGGACGTTACGGCCAAAGGTCGGCGTGTAGACCGTGATGGCGTAAAACGAGATGGTGGTCATCGCGACCATCAGCATGCCGAGCAGCACGATCTGCCAGTTTGCTGCCAGGGTCCGGAAAATTTCACCCGCATCGGGGCGGTGCTTGCGGGCCAGAAACTCCGGTGTCTCTTCCAGCGAGCGGCGGATGTAAAACAGAAAGGGCACAATCATGCAGCCAACGAAGAACGGCACGCGCCAGCCCCAGGCCTGCACGTCGGCGGGCGTGAGATAGGCGTTCAGCCCAAAGCCCAGAACGGCCGCGAGCATGATGGCCACCTGCTGGCTGCCGGACTGCCAGGCGACATAGAAGCCTTTGTTGCCGGGGGTCGCGATCTCGGACAGATAAACCGAAACACCACCCAGCTCGACGCCTGCCGAGAAGCCCTGAAGCAGGCGGCCGATGAGCACCAGCAGGGGTGCGGCCAGTCCAATGGTTTTGTAATCGGGCACGAACGCAATCAGGATTGTGCCAAGGGCCATGAGGCTCAGCGTGGTGATGAGGCCCTTGCGACGCCCGACGCGGTCCACGTAAGCGCCGAGAAAAATCGCACCCAGCGGGCGCATCAGGAATCCGGCCCCAAACGTCATGAACGTCAGCATCAAGGATGCAAATTCGGAATCGCTGGGAAAAAACGCCTTTGAAATATAGGTCGCGTAAAAGCCAAACAGAAAGAAATCAAACATCTCGAGGAAGTTGCCGCTGGTCACCCGCAGCACTGTCGAGAGTTTTGGCTTGGCCCGATCGGCGGCCGTTGCTGTCCCTGCCATGTGTTTCGTCCCATCTTGTTAAATACTTTCCTCCTGCCTAGCACATGCTGGCAGAGCCATCCAAGAGGCCGCAGCAAGCGCAGAGGCGCCTGGCTTGTTGGAAGATTCCAAAATTCACAGAGCTGGAGGATGGACCAAGCGGTGGAGTTGAAGCTACCATCGTAGAGGCCGTAGCTGTCGATGACGCTCGGCCCAGCACCGCAGATGTGTGGTGTTCGGAACAGGGGTCCCGAACCTCACGTGGGTCGGGGTTGAGCTGGGGATGGCGAAATGAAGTTCTTTATGCGGATCGCATTGGGGTTGAGCGTTGGGATTGCTACTGCATCGCTTGCGATGCCAGCACAAGCTTATCTTGTGAAGGGTGCCGGCAAATGCTCTGGCTGGGTCGGCGGGCAGGATGACCGGTTCTGGGTGCTCGGCTTTATCTCTGGCTACAATTTTGCCGAGAGCGCGCAAGTCTCCAAGGCTGACAGCGCCGAACAGATTTACAAGTTCATCTCACGCTTTTGTAAAGAGCGTCCGGATGATGATCTCGCCGACGCTGCAACGTCCTACATTAAGACACAGTGATCTTGGCAGCGCTGTAATCTCGAAAACGCAATGACATTGATGCGTTCGCAGCTGGTCTCCTCGTCTTCTTAAAAAGATGAAGGGACCAGCTGATTTTTTTAAGACGTCGAGCTTGCGGTTTGTCTCAGCTTGCCGGGCGCACCATCCCAAGCTTCTGAGCAGCGAGCGTGTTCATCGTTT
>CAIZGQ010000803.1 GCA_903932565.1 uncultured Hyphomicrobiales bacterium | reverse complement strand
TGTCGATACGATGGGCTACGACATCATTCTGACGCGGGCACCGATTGCCCCTATCGCACGCGTGCTGACCGCGTTCCGCAATAAAAACTATCACATCATCCACACGCGTGAAGGGCATCGGCCTGATCTCTCCGATCTGCCGGAGAACAAACTCTGGCGGTCGCGCCGCATTGGCGCTGGCATTGGTGATATGGGACCGTGCGGGCGCATTCTGACGCGCGGGGAACCGGGCTGGGAGATCATCCCCGAATTGGCACCCCAGGCAGGCGAGCCGATCATCGACAAGCCGGGCAAGGGGTGTTTTTACGCGACGGATTTGGAATTGCTGCTGCGGGGCAGGGGTATTCGCAATCTAGTGCTGACCGGCATCACCACCGATGTCTGCGTCCACACCACGATGCGCGAAGCCAATGATCGCGGCTTTGAATGCCTGCTGCTCGAAGATTGCTGCGCGGCGACGGACCCCGGCAACCATGCGGCCGCCATCAAGATGGTCAAGATGCAGGGCGGCGTGTTTGGCTCTGTCTCATCCTCCCATCATCTCATCGATCATCTGCCGTGACGCGGAGAGCATTATGACCGAGCTCGCACAGGTTTCCGATCCCGCCGCCTCAACCATCCTGCGGCCGCGCGCCATGTCGCTCGAAACCATCGGCATGACAAAGGTGTTCGGCTCCTTCGTGGCGCTCGGCGATGTCTCGATCAAGGTGGAGGCGGGTTCGTTTCACGCACTGCTGGGCGAGAATGGTGCTGGCAAGTCGACGCTGGTCAAATCCATCATGGGGTTTTACCGCGCGGATGAAGGCACGCTGCTGCTCGATGGCGAGGAGGTTGTCTGCAAGAACCCGCGCGATGCGCGTGATCTTGGCCTTGGCATGGTCTACCAGCAATTCACGCTCGTGCCGTGTCTTACGGGGGCGGAGAACCTGGTGATCAGCCGTGCGGATGCGCCGGGTGTTATCAACTGGGCGAAAGAAAAGGCGGCCCTGGAGGCCTTTCTTGACCGCATGCCATTCCGCGCGCCGCTCGACGTGCCGGTGGCCTCGCTTGCTGCGGGCGAAAAGCAGAAGCTTGAGATTCTGAAGCTATTGTATCTCGATCAGCGATTGCTGATCCTCGATGAACCGACGTCTGTGCTCACCCCACAGGAAGCCGATGAAATTCTTGGCCTGTTGCGTGACATGGCGGCGCGCAAAGAGATCACCGTCATCATGATCACCCACAAGTTCCGCGAGGTGAATGCGTTTGCGGACAGCCTGACGGTGCTGCGTCGTGGTCGGAAGGTTGGTGGCGGCCTCGTGAAGGACATGACCAACGAGGATATGGCCCGCATGATGATCGGCGACACGCCGATCCGCCAACGGGCGCAAAGGTTGGAGCGAGCACCCGGTGCGGTGACGCTGGATCTCGCCGGGATCATGGCCGATGGCGATGAGGGCGCGCCAGTGTTGAATGCGGTCAATTTGAAAGTCAGCGCGGGTGAAATTGTTGGCATCGCGGGTGTCTCCGGCAATGGCCAATCGCAGCTCGTTGAAGTCTTGTCGGGCCAGCGGCCTATGTCAGACGGGCGCGTCATGGTGCGCAACGAGCCCTTCGAGCCGAACCGGCAATCCTATTACAAACTGAAAATCTTCGGCCTGCCGGAAGAGCCTTTGAAGAACGCGACCGTCGCTCGCATGTCGGTCGCTGAAAATCTGGCGTTTCGAAATTTCGACCGTCCGCCCAATGCGAAGTTTGGCTGGTGGTTATCGCCGGGGCCGATGAAGGCGAAGGCGAAGGACCTCATCAGTCGCTACCGCATCAAGACGCAATCGGCCGAAAGCGCCATTGGTGATTTGTCGGGCGGCAATGTGCAGCGCGCGGTGCTGGCACGCGAATTGTCGGGCGACGTCGATGTGCTCATAGTCGCCAATCCGTGTTTTGGACTCGACTTTGCGAGCGTGGCGGAAATTCGGTCGCAAATCATGGAGCAGCGCAACAAAGGTGCGGCCGTGCTGCTGGTCTCGGAAGACCTTGACGAGATTTTGGAGCTCGCCGATCGCGTTGCCGT
>CAIZGQ010000802.1 GCA_903932565.1 uncultured Hyphomicrobiales bacterium | reverse complement strand
GAGCGGATCGCCCGTGGTGAGGTAGGAATCCACCACCCGGCGGAAAATTTCGCGCGAGCGCTCGTTCATGCCCGCCAGCACGCTCGCCTCGGCGCTGGGTCGTTCGATCTGAATGCTCATGGGATCAACATGGCCAAGCGCGGCCGGGAGTGCAAGCGGGGGGTGGGGGAGGGGGGCCGTTTGCCCGCTCCTTGCGGCTCATGTCGCGCGAGCGCTCTTCCATGCCTGCCTGCACGCTCGCCCTGGTACGGGATGGTTAGGTTTGAATGGTCAAGGAGTCGACGCGGGAAGGCGGCGGGAGTGCCCGAGCGGGCGTGGAGCAATTTGAGCAATCGGGGTCAAATCAAAAAAATGAAAAGTCATGGTCAGCCAATGCGCAGACTTCATGGGGCTGATGACATGTTTAGTTCCGCGCATCCATCATGCAATTGTTTCGATCGGATCAATAACGGCACCGCGCAACAAATAGTTGGTCGCGGCATTTAATCTCTGTTGCGACGATAAAAAGTGTTGAAGACCTTTTAAAACTGCGAAAATTAGAATGTTTTAACCATTTAAAGTCAAGCTCAAGCTACAACGATAGGGACGCTTGCCTTTAGGTTCGCGGCTCTAGGCATGATGCTGCTCGTTCGTTCCGGTTCCGATCCGGCATTCAATCCCCTGTTTAATGACGACGATGCCGCTGCCCTTGTGGGGGCTGGGAGAAGTCCTGCAAGGATTGGTGAGAACATGAATTTTGATAACTTGAAACTTCGCTCAAAAATACTTTTTCCCGTAGCAATGCTGGGTGCAGTAGCCCTCGGGATTGTTGCCTTTGGATCTAAGCAGCTCGTTGACGTAAGTGCTTCGGCAACCGAGATTATTGAGCAGCGGGATTTGGCTGTAACACGGCTAATTCGAGCGCGTTCCTATATCGTGACGAACACCGCAGCTGTGTTTGCCACGTTATTGTATGACGGTGATAGCCCCGAAGGTAAAATCGCGCAGGCTGACTTTCCAATTTCAGCCAAGGACGGTGTCGAGCAGTTTGACGCAGCCTTAAAGCTTTTGCCCGCGCATGCAGCTGAGATTAGTGCTTTGAAAGCCCGTTTCGTTGCCCTGGTCGAGAAATCCAAAGAACCTTTCAAAATTGGGCAGGACACGCCGGGCTTGGTGGATGGACCAAAACTCAAGGTTGAAGATCTCACGCTGATGGCACTGGGAGCGAAGCTTTTAGGCCAGACGGACGCTGAGGGTCGGAGACTTGTCAGCGACTTGACGAAATTCGAAGATGGCATTTTGGCGGAGAATGCAACAGCATCTGAAAACCTCCGTTTGCAATCGAGTTCATCCCTGTTGTGGACGATTACAACTGGATTAGTTGGCTCCATTCTCTCAGGTCTTTTCGCCCTTTGGGTTTCGGTTTCCAAGATCAGCCATCCTGTGGTGCGGTTGTCTAAAAAAATGGAGACAATTGCAGAGGGGAAATTTGATACTGAAATTGAAGGTCAAACCCGCAAAGATGAACTGGGCGGAATGGCCCGTGCTGTGCAAGTCTTTAAGGACAATGGGCTTGAAAGGATTCGCCTGGAGCGCGAAGCATCTGAAAACCGCGCAATTACGAGAAGAAGCGAAATTGAAAACGAGAAAGCCCAAATGGAAGCGATTGAACAGGAACGAACGATCGTTGCCAGTTCGATTGGCGCTGCCTTGAACAAATTGGCTGCCAAGGACCTAACGTACCGTATGCCGGCCGATATCCCGGCAGCTTACGTTAAGCTGCAAGCTGACTTCAACGCCGCAATCTCTGAATTGCAACTTGCAATGCAGAGCGTGACCGGCAGCACACATGCGATCGAGTCGGGCACACGAGAAATTCAGGGTGCGTCCGATGAGATGGCTCGTCGGACCGAGCAGCAGGCGGCGAGCCTTGAGGAGACGGCGGCAGCTCTCAATCAGATCACCGCGGCTGTGCGGCGCACAGCAGAAGGGACCGGACATGCTCGTGTGATTGTAGCAACAGCCAAGACGACAGCCGAAACCTCAGGCGAGGTTGTGCGCAACGCCGTTACTGCAATGGATGGTATTGAAAAGTCGTCCCAAGAAATCGGCCAGATCATTGGGGTGATCGACGAGATTGCGTTCCAAACGAACCTTCTGGCGCTCAACGCTGGTGTAGAGGCTGCCCGCGCAGGTGAAGCAGGGCGTGGCTTTGCAGTGGTGGCGCAGGAAGTGCGCGGTCTGGCGCAGCGTTCCGCAGATGCTGCCAAAGAAATAAAGACATTGATTGCGAATTCACGCAGACAGGTTGAGGAAGGCGTTGAACTTGTTGGACGTACTGGCAAAGCCCTTGAGATGATCGCGAGCCAAGTGGCAGAAATTAATGGCATCGTGACCGAAATCTCCACCTCGACGACAGAGCAAGCCACTGGGCTTCAGGAAGTGTCCTCCGCTGTCAATCAGATGGATGTGATCGTCCAGCAGAATGCGGCCATGGTCGAAGAATCAACTGCTGCAAGCCATAATCTGGCCAGCGAGGCACAAGTGCTCGCCAATCTTATCGGACGGTTTCTGACAGGCCATCAGGCTTCCGGCTCTGCCGCCGGTCATCCAAGGTCTCATGCGCCTCGTGTATCAATTCGCAGCGAAAACCGGCCAATCTCTGCGCTGAAGAATATTGGGTGTGGCGGAACCGCCTTGAAGGTGAAGGCAGATACATTAGCACGAGGTGCTGATTGGAACGATTTCTGAGAAGACTTTTCAAATTCCATTCTCACTCGGTTTGGCTTTGAAGCTTCTGGCATGCGTTTTTATTTTTCCGGAACCTGAACGGTTTAAGTGCAGCCGCTCGATCCCTCACACCTTGCCGCCCTGCTGCGGCAGGGCGGTGTCGCGCGCCACACTCTCGGACGCTGGTTTCACTTCTCCGGCCACCGCACTCGGCTTCACTGGCTTAGCCCCCTCCTTGCGGCTCATGTCGCGCATGCGGGTGGAGAGCCGGATGCCGCGTCGCGCGCGTCCATCATCCGAGGGCGCTTGCAAAAGCTTGCGATATTCATCGCGTTTCTCGTGAATGGACGCGATGACAAAGCCCATGGGCACGCCGATGTCGACAAGCACGGCTTCCGACAATTGCAGGCTCGCCTCGATGGTTTCGGGCACGGCATCCGTCGCGCCAATCTCATAGAGATGCTGGGCGTGCTTGGTGTCGCGCGCGCGCACGACAATTGTTAAATCCGGGCAGTCGGCGTGGGCGGCCTCCACAATGATATTGGCGGCGGCTGGTGCATCCATGGTGACGACGAGCGCGCGCGCTTTCGCAAGGCCTGAGCGGCGCAGAAGGTCGATGCGCGTGGCATCGCCAAAGTAGATCATCTGACCTTTTTCGCGCTGGCGACGCACAAGGGCCGGATCGCCGTCGAGCGCGATATAGGGAATCTT
>CAIZGQ010000801.1 GCA_903932565.1 uncultured Hyphomicrobiales bacterium | reverse complement strand
GCGTGCGTCAGCTTCAATCTGCGTTCGCTGTGGAATTCTCCCGCATGGTCTAGTCGCTCCGCAATGTTTTTGCCTTTGAAGTGCCTTCACTTGTTAAGTTGACGTCATAATTTTTACAGACACCTGCTGCTGCGCTGGCTCAAACCACGCGCGCGCAATCTGCTTCGCCGTTTCCTTCCTTTGTTGATCGCGACGTGTCTCTTGCGGGATGCGACTGCTTTCGCTTGATCCAAAAAGTCACACACATGCAAAAATCAAATAAACTCAGTGCGGAAAGCACCTTTTTCAACTCCGGAGCCGATGCTCTCGGCTTCGCTTCGGGTGGAGACGTCGAGAGGATCGTTGATCACGTCAGCCACGCGGCTGCCTGGACACAGGCATGCCGCCGTTTGCGAGCAGAAGTCGGTGAAGACGTATTCAATTCCTGGTTCGGCCGCCTTGAACTGGACGAGGTCGCAGGTGGCGTGGCGCGGCTGTCAGTTCCCACCAAGTTTTTGAAAAGCTGGATCACGTCACATTACACAGATCGTATTGTCGCCGTGCTGTCGTCCGAAATTCCCGGCATTACCAGCGCGTCCGTTTCAGTTCGCACCTCGTCGCGTCCGCCGGTTGCGCCACGCCTTTTGCGACCGGATGCAGCCGCAGCGCCGGATGCTGGCCCTGCACCACGCAGCGCGCCCGTCGATCATTTCTCATCCGCACCTGGCGCGGCTTCTGCCGTGTCGCCAGCGTCCCGCAATTCCTTTGCGGCGCCTGAGTTTCACACGGAGGCTGATGGCCTCAATGGATCGCCGCTGGATCGTCGCATGACGTTTGCAACGTTTCTGGTCGGCCAATCGAACAAGCTCGCCCACGCGTCCACCCTGCGCATTGCAAAGGCAGCTCCCGGTGAGGCACCGCTTTACAACCCACTTTATATCCATGCCTCGGTTGGGCTTGGGAAAACCCACTTGCTGCAGGCCTGCGCGAATGAAGCCAATGACGCCAACCGACGCGTGATCTATCTCACGGCCGAAAAGTTCATGTACGGCTTTGTCACCGCGTTGAAAACGCAGACGGCGATTGCCTTCAAGGAGCGCCTGCGCACCATTGATGTGCTCATCATCGACGACGTGCAGTTTCTGCAGGGGAAATCCATCCAGCAGGAGTTTTGCCACACGCTGAACGCACTGATTGACGCTGGTCGTCAGATCATCATTGCGGCTGATCGGCCGCCGGGTGATCTTGAAGCTCTGGAAGAGCGTGTGCGCTCGCGCCTTGCTGGCGGCTTGTGCGTTGAGATGGGTGCGCTTGATGAGCAGCTGCGCATCAAGATCCTCGAGTCGCGCATTGCAGCGGCACGACTGGCGCAGCCGGGCTTTGATGTCCCATCTGCTGTCATCGCCTTTGTGGCCCATTCGGTGCAGACCAATGGCCGCGACCTAGATGGCGCAGTGAATCGCCTGCTCGCACATTCGATGCTGTCGGGCGGACCGCTCAGTGTTGAGACGGCTGAGGCTGCCATTCGCGATCTTGTGCGCACGCGTGAGCCCAAGCGCGTCAAGATCGAGGATATTCAGAAGCTCGTGGCGACCCATTACAATGTGAGCCGTGCCGACATCCTGTCGTCGCGCCGCACGGCAACGGTCGTTCGTCCGCGCCAGATTGCGATGTATCTCGCCAAGGTGCTGACCCTGCGCTCTCTGCCGGAAATTGGCCGCCGCTTCGGGGGCCGTGATCACACGACCGTTCTGCACGCTGTCCGCAAGATTGAGGGCCTGACCCAGAAGGACGGCTCATTGTCGGACGAGCTGGAGCTCTTGAAGCGGATGCTGATGGACCAGTAGGTCGGGGCCACTCTGGCACTGCAGATGAAATCCGTGCGACAGTGACGTGCCGCCAAAGTGCTGGTGCGCGCTGAGCAAAGTCCATGATCCTGTCGCTTGATGATTACGAGGCGGCTGCAACCCGTCGCCTCCCCGCGGGCCTGCGGGGGTTCGTGGCTGGCGGCTGCGAAGACGACGTGGCCCTGAGGGGCAATCGTGCTGCCTTTACCAATTACGCGCTTCTGCCACGCACGCTCGTCGGCGCGCTCGTGCGCTCTCAGTCGGTAGAGCTGTTTGGCACGACCTTCACAGCACCTTTTGGCATCGCGCCCATGGGTGGCAACAATCTCAGCGTCTATCGGGCAGATCAAAATCTCGCCGCTGCAGCGCACCGCGCAGGGATCCCCTTCGTGCTCAGTGGTGCCTCCAGTGTACGCCTTGAAGATATTGCGGCGATCAATCCGGATGCCTGGTTTCAGGCCTATTTGCCCTACAGCCGCGAGGACAAGCGCGCGCTGGTGATGCGCGTTGCAGAGGCTGGCTACAAGGTGCTCGTGGTGACGGTCGATATGACCCTGCCGGGCAATCGCGAGCACAATCGACGCAACGGCTTTTCCATGCCGGTGCGCGTCACGCCCAGGCTCGTCGCGCAGTCCCTCGTCAAGCCGCGCTGGCTCGCGGGAACATTCCTGCGCACCATGCTGGAGTCGGGTGGCTGGTTCTTTGAAAATCGTGGCGCTGGCCGCACGGGCAATATGCTGAAAGCGGGGCCCGCTGATCTGCGGCGCGGCACCGAGGCGTTGGATTGGGACGATCTCGAATTCATCCGCGATCTGTGGCGCGGATCGCTGGTCGTGAAAGGCATTCTCAGCGCCGATGATGCGGCCCGCGCGCGCGGAATTGGCGTTGATGGCGTGGTTGTGTCCAACCATGGCGGGCGACAGCTTGATGGTGCGATTGCCTCGCTCCATGCGCTTCCAGCCATTGTCGCAGCTGCGGGTCCGATGGTTGTGATGCTGGACTCCGGCATTCGCCGCGGCACCGATGTGCTGAAGGCTTTGGCGCTCGGGGCTCACTTCGTCTTTGCGGGACGGCCGTTTCTTTACGGCGCGATCATCGGCGGGC
>CAIZGQ010000800.1 GCA_903932565.1 uncultured Hyphomicrobiales bacterium | reverse complement strand
GGGCAGGCCAAGCGTTTCCATTCCCCAGATATTCGATTGGTTCAGGGACATCCGTCAATTGAAATTTACGGATGCGGAGCTTTGGATCTGGCAAGCTGCGTGCCTGGTGTGCCCTCAATAAGGCAATTTGGGATATTTCAATCTCCGCGGCTCTCCAGATGGGATAAAAAAATCAGCGCAGTGTTTTGCTTCCAGATTGGTATCACGAGGATAAAGCGAAGCGAACTTCTGGCAACGGGTCAGTGTCCACAACGCTCATCCATTGTTGAACCCCGAGGGCGCTGCTGCCAAGCTCGCGAAGCCGAAATGCTAGACGAATGCACTGCGCTCGGACCAACGAAGTAGTTATGGCCTCTCTGCTTTCTGGGTCTATGCGCATATAATCTGCTCTGTAAAAATAGTCTTCAAGCGTCGCAGCAAAGCGCATCTGGTCAGCATTTGTTGTATTTGCTGAATCAACGAGTCTGTTCGCGCACCAAAGAAGAGCTTGAGGTTCGCCCCGAAGGCTTTCCATTGCAATTAAAATTTGATCGACAAGTACACGCGGGATCGTTTCATAATAATTCGATTGCTGAAGTCTAATCCATCTGTCGATTGCGCCCACTGCGCTGACAGCCTCTTCCCATATCGAGTTGATGTTTCCAGTGCTGCACCCAGGTCAGAAACTGATCTTTGCAGAGTACCTTGAATACATTGCGTCGGCGCTGGCGGGCGTCGCATCAGGAAAATACAAACGCCTTCTGATCAACCTGCCGCCCCGCCATATGAAATCCGTCCTGACGTCGGTCCTGTATCCAGCCTGGTGCCTGGGCAGGAACCCGGCGGCGAAATTCATTTGCATTTCCTACAGCGATGACCTCTCGAACCTGACTCGCAAGGTCATGCGCTCGCCGGAATACCAACTCATCTTTCCGAATACGCACCTCGACAAGCTCGCAAGTGACTACATCCGGACGGGTCAGGGCGGTTATCGTTTTGCAACCGCCGTCGGCAGCCACATCACCGGGTTCGGCGCTGATGTGATCATCATTGACGACCCGATCCAGCCAGCTGATGCAGCGTCCGAGAACGTGAAGCGCAACGTCCGGGATTGGGTCGCCAATTCAGTCCTGACCCGGTTTAACAATCCGAATCTTGGAGCGCTGATCCTCGTCATGCATCGGGTGGCACCGGATGACCTTTCGGGGACCATGGAAGCGTCAGCAGACTTGATCATCAAACTGCCTCTGGTCGCGGACAAGGATGAAGGCCCCATGGGTCACAAAGGTCGGATTATCTATCGACGCAGGCAAGGTGAACCACTCAATCCGCGAATTCTCAATCTTGAGGCGATCGAAAAACTCAAAGTCAGCATGCCGCCGCATGTCTTTGCATCTCAGTATCAGCAACGACCGACGGTCGGTGGATCGGGTATGCTCTCCATCGAGAAATTCCACCGATATGATCCGGCCACCCCCCCCCTGTATTCGAGTTGCTCATGCACTCGTGGGACCTAGGTGCCACCATCAGCGGGAACGCTAGTGTGTGCACCACGTGGGGGCTGGCAAAAAACAAAGACGGGCACGACGCGGTGTATCTTCTTAGTGTGCAGCGGCTTCGCCTCAAACTGCCCGAGGGTCTTGCTGCCATCAAGTCGGCTGACTTTCGGGATCGACCGTCCCTCATCGTAATCGATGAACGGGGCGTGGGTCTGGGTGTGTATCAACGGCTCTGGCGAGATAATTATCGACATATCACCAACAGTGGCGTGGCTTCGGACCCTGTTGAGCGGGAAGGACAACCTGGCCTGAAGCCCAATGCCTCAAAGATCGATAGGTTTGGCGTTGCATACTTACATATTGCAGACGGCCGGGTCCTTCTCCCAACCCAAGCTTCATGGCTCGAGCTATTTTTGAACGAGGTCGCTGGCTTCCCCAACATCAGCGACAAGGATCAAGTCGACAGCATGACCCAGCTTGTGGCGTTCCTCGACAAGGCGATTCAGGCCGCACGCCGAAACAAAGACCGCATGCGCTGAGACAGGTTGAAAACTTTAAACGAAAGGAAATGAAATCATGTCGCTGAATAAGAATGGCCCGCTTGGCGATGATCTGATTCACTTCATCAGCAAGGATGATCGAAATCTGTTTTACCGCTTCAGGCTTGGAGTGCTCCAGACGGAAATTGAGCTTCAGCTCGAGACGCTGCCCGGCGGAGCTACGAGCTTTGCGTTGAGCCACCTGATCAAGACACCGGGGCAAGATGCTCCGTATCGAACAAGCCGACCGTGGAACGATAATCCATCAGCTGCGCTGCAACAGGCGATCAGTGGCCTCACTCAGCACTACAAATGGGCGATAGATGATGGATTGCGCCCGAATGAAACCTGGCTTGTCAGATCCTGAACGGCTCAAATTCAAGACGGGTGCTGGTCGGTCGGGGTCTTTACAGATGTCGGGCGATGATTAGCTTTTTTCTGTAGCCGTTTTCCGCTTCACAGCTGATACGAAGTAGAAGAAGTCATCCAGAACTAGCCAGCCGTTTAAGCTTTTGATAGGTAGAGAATTTCTGCGCTAACATAATCTCTTACAGGAAATATCGAATCATTGAGGGCAAAATCGCAGCCAATCAAATTATGGAGCTCCACCTGCCTGAAAGCGAAGCTCCATGCTAAAATTAGGTCTGATTCATGGGCCGCTCGCTGGCACGAACAAAAAATTGCATTGCTTTATCACCACGAATGGCAGTCATTTTCGCAATCTTTTCTAGTGAAATAGATCCGAGCTGGCGTACCAAATCGTCAACGCCGCCCACTGGACTATCATTGACACTGATGATTAGGTCGCCCAATTGAAGCCCCGCCAACGCTGCTGGCCCGCCAGGCCTCAGCTCCTGAATGCGGGCCGCATATGGCTCTGCGCTGGTGGCCAGAGCAATATGTCTTGGAACAGGAACTGTTTGCGCCGCAACGCCGATGTAGGCCCTACGCACTCGTCCATGGGAAATGATTTCGCCGATCACAAACTTGGCGGTGTTGCTGGATACTGCAAAACACAGGCTCTGAGCTCCCCCAATCATCGCCGTATTGATGCCGACAACATGACCCGATGTAGCAACTAACGGACCGCCAGAATTACCCGGGTTGAGCGCAGCATCGGTCTGAATAACATCTTCAATAAATCGACCGGTACTTGCGCGCAAACTACGTCCGAGCGCGGAGACGACGCCAGTTGTCACTGTCGATTCAAAGCCAAGAGGATTTCCGATTGCAACTACGACATGGCCCCGCCGGAGTAGCTTAGAGTTACCAAGCTTCGCGGCCGGTGTTCTGGAAGGCACATCGGCCCTGAGGACAGCGAGATCTGTATCCGGATCGTCCCCCAAGACTTCGCCATCGGTTTCATAACCATCTGACAGCACAAGCCGCACGCGCTGAGACTTTGCGATCACGTGGCTATTTGTGAGAACCAATCCATCGTGGGCGATGATAACGCCGGAGCCAGTTCCGCCGCGGCGCCCGCCTGACTGCGTATTCACGCGCACGACAGTCGGCCCTACGCGATCAACGACGTCTGCGACTGATTTTGAATAGGAATCCAGCAGAGCGTCCTGCTGCACATCCTCGTTTATTCGAGTTTCATCGTTCAACATGATTACCTCATAGACATGCCGACACGAGCGCGGCTGCATGACGTTCAGCCTCGGCGGTCTCGATCAAATTCGGCAAAGCTTCACTTATTTGAGGGATATTTAGTTGGGCTCTTCTTAAATTCAAGACGCCCGAACAAAAGCACAATTGCTGAGATGCGCGATGATTATGGCAGACATTTTACCCGATGAAATCAGACTACGGTTCGTGTCTGCAAGAAGAGGCGATGGATACATCTGGCAGGTTGAGAGCAGGACTATCCCTTCCTTCATGCCAACGGATTTTGCGGATTTATGCGATCCACATTGGAACGTCGTGATAATTTCCAAAAGCTACCTAGATAGGGCTGATCCGACAATTGGGCCTGTTTCTAGATTGTCAGCATCGGCACAAAGTTGTCGCGGGTCTATGCACGATTCCGTTGATCAGGCTCTCGGCACGAAAGACAAATCGAGCATTTTCGCTCGTGTTCGTAACATTGTCCGACTGAGAGGCCTGGCTGTTAGGGCCGAATGGCTTTGCAAGATTGGAAGAATGCGCCGAATCTTCAGTGTTCTGCAAACGCTGCAAGCTTTTCAATATCCATCCAATTCGGAGAATTCCTTCGCTAGATGTGTTGGTGAGAGGCGCGTGGTGGGCGCTTCTTTTTCCAATGCGACGTGATCGGAATCGCATGGTGATTTTTCGTCGGCTGTGAGGGTTTAGTTGGTGACGTTGCCAGCCGAGTTGGTCCTGAATGATTTGACCGGTTGAGTGCGGGTGAATCCGCTGATGGGAAGATGCAGATCACTAAGCAATCCATGCGCGGCCCATTGAAGTGCCGAGGCTCCTCAACTCAACCTGATCGCACATTCAAGTTTGATCCGACGCCGAATGGTAATATCAGGCGGCGCTTCTGCAACATCCTACCTATTCACAAACTCCCAGACCTTGGAGATGACCACCGAACCCTCACCAACAGCGGAAGCCACGCGCTTGACCGACCCAGCACGGACATCTCCGACCGCAAAGATTCCTGGGCACGAGGTCGCGTAAGGGGACTGCGCGCCGGCAGCCTCGCCGGTGCAGACGAAGCCCTTGTCGTCAAGCTTGATCAAATCCGCTAGCCACGTCGTGTTTGGGGCCGCGCCGACCATCACGAATAGTGCGCGTGTCTTGACGTCATGTTCGGTCCCAGTGACCGAGTTTCGAAATGTAACGGACTCTAGGTGACTACTGCCGTGAAGGGCGGTGACCTCGGCACCATACTCGATCTGGATAGCAGGGTCGGCCTCAAGCCGACTAGTCAAGTAGCTAGACATTGAAGCTGCAAGCGACGAACCGCGCACGAGGAGACGTACGGAGCTGGCCGACCGACTGAGGAACATTGCCGCCTGACCTGCTGAATTGCCGCCACCGATGATGACCGCCTCTGTGCCCTTGCAGTCGCGCGCTTCCATTTCTGTTGCCGCGTAATAGATCCCCGCACCTTCAAATTCCGTTAGATTTGCTATCGGCAATCGGCGGTATTGAACGCCGGTGGCCACAACCACCGCTTTGGCTCGGATCCGCTGGCCGTTGTCGAACGTCGCGCAAAAGCTTTCGTCGTCAAGCCGGTCGAGACGGGTCACCCGCCTAGGCATCGCAAAGCGGGTCCCAAATTTCATCGCCTGCACTTCGCCGCGCCAGATAAGATCGGCGCCTGAGATGCCGGTCGGAAAGCCCATATAATTCTCAATTCGGCTGGAGGTTCCAGCCTGACCGCCGATCGCGACGTCCTCACAGACCAGTGCACACAACCCCTCGGCTCCAGCATAGACCGCGGCCGCAACGCCGGCTGGGCCTCCGCCAACGATCAGGACGTCGAACGCCTCGTCCTCCGCGAAGTCGAGGTTCATGCCCAGAAGTCGAGCGACTTTGTCTGGCGTGGGGTCTGCCACGACATGCTCACGGCCAAAAATCACCGCGGGCTCCGCCGGCGTGATGGAGCAGCTTTCGGCCGTTGTTTTGGCCTGTTCGCTGTCGATAGGTAGTGACGTATAGGGAATGCGGTTGCGGCTCGCAAACTCGGCCACCCGACGCACGTTACGATCAACGTCCTCACCGATTAGCACCAAAGTGCTGTCACGCTCTTCGAGCTGCCGCCGACGGCGCGCTGCGAGCACGGTAATCACAATGTCGGACATTTCCGGGATCTGAGCCATCAGTGTCAACATAGCTTCGCGGGACACCTCAATGACGCGTGTCTCACGAACGGCACGCATGGGCATTGACCACACGCCGCCGGTCAGGAAGGAGATCTCGCCCATAAACTGTGTCGGACCAAGCGTCGAAGCCAGGTGACGCTTATCGGAATAGGGGTTGACCACTTCAATTTCGCCGTCCTCCAAATAAGTGAAACGATCCACGCGCTCGCCAGGACGCGCCAGGAACTCGCCCGCAGGATAAGTGACAACAGTTCCTGCGCCTCTCAGCGCCGCCACATGACTCGGCGACAGCGGCGTTCGCTGCATCTGACGAAGATCAGCTCCAATTGTTTCCATGGGGCAACCAGTCCTTTGCTTAGCGGCTCAATTTAATAGTATCGAGGAATCGGCCCGTTATGCGGGGTCTGCTCTGGAAGTTCTACGAACGTTTCGTCGACATAACACCAACCCCAACCTTCGGGCGGGTCATACCCTTCGATGATGGGATGACCCGTCGCGCGAAAATGTGCAGTGGCGTGACGGTTGGGAGATTGATCACAGCAGCCGACGTGCCCGCAAAATCGGCATATGCGCAGATGGAGCCACATCGAGCCGATCTTAAGGCACTCCTCACACCCAAGTGCACTGGGTTTGACAGTTTTGAGGGTGCGAATATGGGAGCACGCGTTCGTCATTCCCCAGTACCTCTCGAATTATTTACACGTTCCGAAGCGGACGCTCCAGTGGTGGCACCCGCGGCGTTAATGTCCCGTCCGTGCTTTCACCAGCATTCAAAGTCGTTCGCGCGAGAACGACCACTCGACTAGCATCAACTGCACACCCATAGTTGTGTATTCGCAAGCACCCGTTTCAACACAAGGCAAACTATCCACGACGGTTTGAGCAGTCCACGGTGTCCTCTGTTTCGATGACTCATACGCAGCGCGGCCCGTCGCGATGTCCGACCATCAATTGCAATTTAAACCCATCCTGCAGGCGTGTCTGCAGGCCAGATGCAGCAAAGAGATAACAGCATATCAGCCCGTGCTCGATCTCGGTCGCGTCCCAGATAATTTAGAAGGCCTATTCTACACTTTCGATCCGGATGAAATCTTCTGGTCATGTTAGGCTTTTGCGTGATGCCATCCGGGGAACCAACCATAAAGTTCCGAGCGCAATCGCAACTAAAACTGACCCGCCCAATCCAAGTGACTCTAAGCCTGTGCTTCCGAGCAGTTTGCCCCCTACTAATGAGCCAAGTGACCCCCCGAGGTAGATGGCAGCGGCGTTCAAGGCAAAAAGAAGTGACGTCTTTGGTTGATCAAGGGCTGCAAGTCGGGCTTGTTGTGGAACCATGAATGACCAGGCGCAAATGCTCCAAATCGCAACCAGCAGAGCAAAGGGATAAAGTGACAGCGGCAACATTGTAATCATTGGCATAATGATCATCTGCGAGATGCAAAGCCCAATCAAAGTTTTGTTCGGTCCAATTCTATCGGTCAGAAATCCAGCAATCGAATTTCCGACAACAGCGCCAGCTCCGAAGATCAGGAGAATTGTGGTCACGCCGTCCCGCGACAAGGTGAAACGAGATTCCAGAAATGAACAAAGGTTGAAATAAAGTGGATAAAAGAAATCTAACAAATTGAAATTCAGAAACATTTGATATCCCCGCTTTAGGAGCATCAGATTTCAAAGGGCACAGTTTTCAAAAGGTAGGGAGGGCTATAGCTACAGTTAAGGTCCCAACCATTCAAAAGCAAGACCATAAGAAAACTAGACTTCAAATGGTTCAGTTTAAGAATG
>CAIZGQ010000799.1 GCA_903932565.1 uncultured Hyphomicrobiales bacterium | reverse complement strand
GGTCGTCCGCTCGGCTTCCCGGAAAACGGTTACCCCGCACCGCAGGGCCCGTATTACACCGGCGTCGGCTACAAGAATGTCGGCGACGTCGCCCGCAAGATTGTCGAAGAGCATCTCGAGATCTGCCTCGCGGCTGGCATCAACCACGAAGGCATCAACGCCGAAGTGGCCAAGGGCCAGTGGGAATTCCAGATCTTCGGCAAGGGCTCCAAGAAGGCTGCCGACGAAATGTGGATGGCGCGCTACCTGCTCCTCCGCCTGACGGAAAAGTATGGCATCGACATCGAATTCCACTGCAAGCCACTCGGCGACACGGATTGGAATGGTTCGGGCATGCATGCCAACTTCTCGACCGAGTATATGCGCACGGTCGGTGGCAAGGACTATTTCGAAGCCATGATGAAGGCCTTCGGCGAAAACTGGAAAGAGCACATCGATGTCTACGGTCCGGACAACGACAAGCGCCTGACCGGCAAGCACGAGACGGCACCCTGGAACAAGTTCAGCTATGGTGTGGCTGATCGTGGTGCGTCGATCCGCGTGCCGCATTCCTTCGTCAAGGGCGATGCCTACAAGGGCTATCTCGAAGATCGCCGCCCGAACTCGCAAGGGGACCCCTACGCCATCGCTTCGCAGATCCTGAAGACGATTGCGTCCGTTCCGCTGAAGACATCAGCTGCAGCCTGATTGGGTCGGGCTGAATTCGAAAAGCGGCGCAGCCTTAGGGTTGCGCCGTTTTCATTTGACAGCAGGCGCACGCCAACGGCTCAGAGCCGTTTGAATTGCTTTGCCAGTGCGACTGCGGATTTGGTCAGCAGGCCAGCGTCCACGCCCACTGCGGTGAACGTCGTTCCCCATGTGATGCAGTCGGCCAGCAGCGCCGCGTCCGTCGTGAGGATGCCCGCGCGCTTGCCCGCCGCAACAATCCGTTTCACCGCATCTTCAACCTTTGCCTTGACGGCTGCGTTCGATGGGTCGGTGACAAACCCAAGGCTCGCGGCCAAATCAGCGGGACCGATGAAGATGCCATCGACACCATCGACGGCGGCAATGTCTTCAATGTTATCGAGTGCGTCTTGCGTCTCGACCTGAACCAGCAGGCACAGCTCGGCTTCCACCTGCGCAGCATAATTTTGCACCTGTCCGAACCGCGTGGCGCGCGTCAGGGCCGAGACGCCGCGCACACCGCCCGGCGGGTAGCGCATGGCGGCCACGGCTGCCCTGGCCTCAGCCGCGTTTTGCACATAGGGGATCAGCAGCGTTTGCGCGCCAAGGTCCAGAAACCGCTTGATCAGCACAACATCGTTGGAGGCAGGCCGCACCACGGCCGAGACAGGGTAGGGCGCCACAGCCTGCAATTGCGCGAGCACTGTCAGCGGGTCGCCGGGGGAATGTTCCGTATCGAACAGAATCCAGTCAAAACCAGTGCCAGCCAGGGCCTCCGCCACGTAAGAGCCGGGAAGCGATGACCACAGGCCAATCTGCTGGCGACCCTGCTGGATCGCCTGTTTGAAGGTGTTTTTGGGCAGATCCATGGGCGTCACCGCAACACGAGGAGCAACGATTTAGACAAACGACACGCCGATGGCGCCGAGCGGGCCGTAATCGGCATGGATGACGTCGCCCGCTGCGATGTCGACAGGCCGTGTGAAGGACCCCGCCAGGACAATCTGGCCTTTCTCAAGCTTTGCGCCCACGGCGTGCAGCTTGTTGACGAGCCACGCGATGCCCGACGCTGGATGCCCCATGATGGCAGCGGAGACGCCCGATTCCTCGATAATGCCGTTCTTCGACAACGTCGCGCCAACCCAGCGGATGTCGACATCCATGGGACGGATCGGCCGTCCACCAACAACGATCGCACCAAAGGCGGCGTTGTCGGCAATTGTGTCGGTGATCGCACGGGGCACCTCGGTGCGGTAATCGATCACTTCGAGTGCTGGGACAACAAACTCCGTTGCGCGCATCACGTCGTAGATCCGGCACCCGGGACCTTCAAGATCCTGGCCCATGATAAAGGCGAGTTCGACTTCAAGCCGTGGCTTGATGAAATCCTGCGACTTGATCTGCGCGCCATCATTGTAGAGCGCGTCATCGAGAATGCGGCCATAATCCGGCTCTGTCATTTTGGATGCCATCTGCATGGCGCGCGACGTCAGGCCGATCTTGTGGCCGACCATGCGGGCGCCCTGCGCAATGCGCGCGTCCGCCCAGAGATCCTGGATGCGGTAGGCGTCCTCAATCTCAATGTGCGGATAGGTTTTGCTCAGCTGCGGGATGGGTTTGCGCGTGCGCTCGGCCACCAAAATCGCCTCGGCACTGGCGCGGCGTTCATCGTCTGTCAGCATGGCATTTCCTCATAAGCCCGTATTTTGTTGTTGGTGCGCAACGCAGGTTTCAGCGGCGAAATCTGCAGCGCGAACGCTGTGAGGCGCGGATCGGCTCGGCGCTTGTACCCCGCACGCCGGAATAGTCCAATGATTTGCCGTGCTTCGCAACCTTCGTCACTGCGCTTGAACACGACCCGGATCAGGGGCACACTTACGCAAATGTTGCAGGAACAGGAGTGCTTTCCATGGACGCCTCGATGCTTGAGGAAACCATCCAGAATCCCAATCCTTATCCTGTCATGGCGCACCTCCAGTATGACGATATCTGGCAGCTCTGCTTGCAGGCGCGCGATCTTGCTTGGGACCCCATGCGCGATATCGACTGGGCCAGCCTGAAGGCATTTGGCGAGACCCTTCCCGATGAAGTGCGTGAGGCGGGTGCCGAATGGTGGAGCTTGCGCGCGTGGATGGAGCATGGCGCCACGCCCTACGGCGCCGAGCGTTACCGGGACGCTGTTTTTGAGCATCTGCCGTTTGAAGTGAAGCAGCACGTCGTCAATTTCATTGCGGAAGAATTGCGCCATCACGAAGCGAGTTTTCGAATCGCAGATGCGCTGGGCGAATATCAGCCGACACCAAAATCTGACTATTTCCAGATGGTCATTCCGAAGTTTCACGACGAAAAAGACGAGAAGGCGATGCCGTTTTATGCGGGCATGGCCGTCAACACCCTGTTTGAACAATTGAGCGGCGAGTTGCTGACAGCGCGTTACAAGAACGCCAAGCATCCCGCCATCAAGGATGCCTGTCGCCTGATCCTGCGGGACGAGGCACGTCACATCCAGTTTGGCCGCATCCTGATG
>CAIZGQ010000798.1 GCA_903932565.1 uncultured Hyphomicrobiales bacterium | reverse complement strand
GTCGTTGGCTGCCAGCTACCCTGCCGATGCTCCGTTCAGTTTTGATTTGTGTAGACGACAAGGGATCAGCTCGCCGTCTACACACCTGACCGTTGCACTCTTGGAAGGGACCGGAGTCTGGTTATTTATGTGGAAGAAAGGGCATCAGTTTGAAAAATCGCATGCCAGTGCGGTTTTTTTGGCTTCGAACCAACCATAACATTCGGAAACCGATGGAATACGCTTCCAGAGATGAAGTGCCATTGGAACGAAGAACGAAAGGGCCGCCAAGGGAGCACGTGAAATGACGGAAGTTGCGAGGCAAGATATGGAGACAACGCCAACGCTGCCGCTAGCATCTGTTGAACCGCACAGGTTTTTGCTGCGTCAACCGGAGGCGGGCGCGCTGCTGTTCAAAATAGTGCGGGTGCATAACCTCATCGACATGCTACAAAAGGGCTACCTGCACTTTCAGCGGGTGGATACTTACAGCGACGACACTGCTGACGGCGAGCAATTGCCGCTTGACAGGACAACCGGCGCAGATATGTCCTTTACGAAAGACCCGCAGTTCACGGCGGAACGTTATTATGACACTTCCCGTGCCCGCACCTACGCCTGCTGTTTCTCCCTGGAGCATAGCGCCTACCTCTGGGAAAACTATGCGCCTCACCGGGATGCGGTATGCCTGGTGTTCGACTTCGAGAAGCTTCGGCAACGCTTGAACGCCACACTCCAGGCGTCTATCGACAATGACGGCTTGCTGTTACTGGGGGCCGACACCATCCGCCCGATATTCTCGATAAACTACGGCATCGTGGAATATGTGGACAGGCAGACCCACGCGCTGCATCCGACCGGTATGGCAAATCCCATCCATTTCACCTACCTGAAAGAGAAGGCGCGATACGCCGACGACAGAGAATTGCGTGTCACCCTTTCAGCGCTGGGCGTC
Source organism: uncultured Hyphomicrobiales bacterium (assembly GCA_903932565.1). Taxonomy (GTDB): domain Bacteria; phylum Pseudomonadota; class Alphaproteobacteria; order Rhizobiales; family Beijerinckiaceae; genus Terripilifer. Next base: position 710 of record CAIZGQ010000798.1, on the reverse strand, counting down.
GGGCAATTTGCGCTCGCCAGCGGCACGATTATGGAATTTCCCTCGGCGCTGCAAATGGGCTTTGACTTCCGGTCAGCGTTTGCCGCCGGAGCTATCACAGAGATACGTTGCCTGCGGCAGTTCGTTAGCGCCTCAAACCTAGAGGCGCTCCGCAATGCAATGTTACAGCTCGGCATCATGACTACGGAAGCTGACGTTCCGCCGCCGGGTAGTAGCTGATGCAAATCCCCATGCACGAACGTGTCCGCCTATTACACGACCTGCCAGATCGCCTGCGACTCGCTATTGCCTACTCAGTCGTGGCGTTCGGCAGGATAGAACAAGAAATTATCGAAACCCTTGGATCTGACCGCCGCGGACCTGAGGGCGAAGCTGCAGCTCACCAAGCGTTCGACGGCGGACAAACTCATCGCGGTCCCGGAGGCGGTGGAACGTGCCGAAAGGACTTGACGCTTGATCCCATTAAAGAGGCCTTGAAAGCTTGGCCGAGGACCGCAACCTCATTTTGCATGGCGCATGTGATGGAGAGGATTCCACGTCGACACAAACAAAGTCGGTCTTGGATCCAAAGGGGCATTTCCCGGAAGCACAATGACCGGCGCTAGCAGGGGGCGAGTTCCACATTACGCCTCATCCTCGTCGTTCCGCCGACCGCCGCCAATTTCCAATTGAGGACGTTCCTTGCCTTGCGCTGCACCATCCAACAAGGT
>CAIZGQ010000797.1 GCA_903932565.1 uncultured Hyphomicrobiales bacterium | reverse complement strand
GTTGTTGCGTTGACGGGCGTGATGGTGATGCCCATCGTCATCCTGCTTTTATTGGTCACATCCTACGATCACTACCAGGACCTGCCGGACGTTCAGTCTGCGATCAAGGCGGCGGCAGCAGCAGCCGTGGGTCTCACCTTCGGGATGGGTATCAAGCTTGGCCTGCTGATCCTGAAATCACCAACTGCAATTCTCATTGCGTCAAGTTGTTTTGTCGCCATAGGCATCTTTCGCTTTCCCATGCTGTCGACCGTTCTCGTGATCGCGCCAATTGCGATTGGTGCCGGTTTTTGGAATGAGCGCAAATGATGACAAACGTCTTCATCGCCATGACCATCACATTCGCGACGACCGCTCTGGTGTCCGTCGGCGGGATTGCCGCAATGGTGCCGGAGATCCATCGGCAAGCGGTCGACATTTACGGGTGGATCACAGATTCCCAGTTTGCAACAGCGTTCGCCATTTCGCAGATTGCACCGGGGCCCAACATTCTGTTTGTGAGCTTGATCGGATGGCGCGTTGCTGGGTTTGCGGGTCTAATGGTTGCAACGCTGGCGACGATTGTGCCGACAAGCGCGCTTGCGATGCTCGCTGGTCGAACAGAAACGCGTCTGGCGCATGCGCACTGGTATAGCATTGTCAGAAGCTGCTTCCAGCCCCTCGTCGTTGGTTTGATCACGGCCAGCGGAATCGTGACTGCAAAAATTGCGATTGAGGATGCGATGGGCGTCGTATTGGCAGCTGGTGTTGCAGTGCATTTTGCTTTTACGCGGGCAAATCCACTGGTCCCGATTTTTGCCGCGATTGTCGTTGGAATTGTTGCAGGGCGTCTGGGGTATTTTTGACGACGCATAACGAGAGCCCTGCGCTCGAGGGCTCCCGACCGTGCGGATCGCTGGATTTAAAATTTATAGTTCATGCCGATATGCGAAAGAACGTCGGTTGATTTGAGTGTATCGACCTGCGCCTGCGGCGCCGCGAGGGACCCAAAAGCTCTCTTGCCGAAGTTCACGTAAATGGACTCCGCTTTGAGCGTAATGTTGTTGGTCATGGCATATTCGACGCCGCCCCCCAGGGCGTATCCAAAGCGTGTCTTCTTTGTCTCGAAAGCGCCGTTGTTAATTCCAACAATCGGATCCGTTCCATTGTCAGTCGCTTTTGCCTGCCCATAAGCAAGGCCGCCGGTGACATAAAACAGAGTACGATCCACAGCGTAACCGAGACGCGCGCGCACTGTTCCAATGGATGTCATGCGCTCGCTGAATCCGATCGTATCGTTCGTCTTACGGTTCGTTGTCAGGGTGATGTCGGTTTCAGCACCCAGGACGAGGGCACCAATCTGGTAATTGTATCCAAGGTCCAGCCCGAATGCAGCGCCGTCGGATGCAATCCTGTTGTCGTCGACATTGATGCCGTCGGTAGCAGATAATTTGCTGTTGAGATAATTGTGTCCAACCGACCCACCGAAATAAAAGCCGCTCCACGTGTAAGCTGTTTGCGGAACATAGGCGGGCGGCGTTTTGCGTGATGGCAAATCAGACGCGTTTGCTGCTGTTAGAGCTGGCAAAGAAACGGCTAAGGCTAGAATTGAGCGTTTAAACATCGTCGGCACCCCACATTACGTCGCGATACGCAGGCAAGAATCGTCATGATCCACCTTTGACCTTCGTAATCGGGAATCTCGACAAGGTCATGCCGGCGCCAATTTTGGGCGTAAATCTATGATTTTGCTGCAATAAGGTCGAAATTTTTAAGGTGAGACGAGGCGTGGATTGCGCGGGCCTTGCGGTGTGTGCGATCGAGGCTGTCGCGAACCTTGCGGCAACATCATTTCGGCCTGTTTATTCCACATTTTAACAACGGCCGGTTCCCGCACATGTCGCAAACCACTCGAAGGCTGCGCAGTTCCGCCGCTTCTTAAACTTTGAAGCCGCCCAAATGAATTGGGTATTTTCCGATTCTATCGTGGTGGGAGGGCTGGTCTGTATCCCTAGGGTTCCATCGGCTTGAAAGGAACACCCAATGAGTGGAACCAGCGATAAGATCAAAGGCGCAGCCAAAGTGGCAGCGGGTTCAGTCGAACAGGGCGTTGGGCACGTCGTTGGCAACCCGAAGCTTGAAGCAAAGGGTGCGGCGACAAAGGTTGAGGGTAAAGCCCAAGAGGCCATTGGTAAGGCCAAAGACATGGCCGCTGACGCCAAAAATTCTATCAAGGCGGCGGTCGATAAAACCTAACGCCTCGCGCTGATGTCGTGCGTTAAAACCTACATCCCGCAGCGGTTAAACGCTGCGGGATTTGTTGTGCGTTTGGTGTCATTTTGAGAAACATCTGACAGTTGCGACGGCGATCATCTGGCGTGGCAGTTGCAGGTGTTTTTCGTAGCCACAGGAAAAGGAATTTTCGTTTGGATGAGACCTTGGGCGTCGCCGTGAATGCGCCAGCCCTGATCCGACGTTTTGTCAAACTGGCGGCTGGGTTTTGGTCCGGGCCGACGAAGCGGATAGCAACCCTTTTATCGGGCAGCTTTTTACTTTGCCTCCTGCTCAGCATGTTGCTGGCAATCGGGGTGAATCGATGGTCCAAATATTTCTTTGACGCGCTCGAGCGCAAGGATCTCCATGCCATCTATTGGAGCATCGCGCTTGTTTCCATGCTTGCGCTTGGCACAGCTCTAGCCGCCGTTGCGCTCATCCAGTCGCGCATGCGCTTGCAACTGCGCTGGCGTCAGTGGTTGACAGAAACCTTGATCAGCAAATGGCTGGAAAACCGTCGCTTTTATCAGCTCAGCATTTTGCCGTCGGTGGATAATCCCGAGGCACGCATGGCCGAAGATGGCCGCGTCTCAGTCGAACTTCTTGTCGATCTATCGGGTGGAATCATCAACACTGTTTTATTATCGGTGTCGTTTATTGTTGTTCTCTGGTTTGTCGGCGGCTCAATTTCATTTGGTGGTTTGGTTATCCCTGGCTACCTCGTCATTGCCGTCATCCTATATACGTCATTCACGTCGTTTTGCATGTACAAGTTGGGGCGACCGCTGGTTGCAAAAGTGGAAGCGAAGTCAGAAGGCGAAGGAAATTTTCGATATTCCTTGACGCGTACACGTGAAAATGCAGAAGCGATTGCTCTGATTGGTGGTGATGAAGACGAGCGGCGCATGCTGACAAATTCCTTCGCGGATTTGGCTCAGCGTTGGCTTGCCGTCATCAGCAAGCAAACGAGAATGATGTTTCTATCGAGCGGCAATAACGTATTGGCGGCCGCCGTCCCCTTGCTGCTGGGAGCGCCAAAATATCTTGCTGGCGAGATGAGCCTTGGCGATTTGATGCAGGCTGCGGCTGCGTTCGCACAAGTTCAGACTGCCATGAACTGGCTCGCGGACAATGCGTTGTTTCTGGCAAACTGGTCGGCCTCAGCACGGCGTGTCGCAGCTCTCGATCTCGCATTTTCTGAGCTTGATAAACTCGTCTCGGCCACAGGCGGCAATGCGATTTCGCTCGAGGATAGCCCGGACGAGGCGCTGTATCTGATCGCGCTCGCGATTTCCCAGCACGATGGGAAAATCATGTTGGGTGAATCCACGGTCCGCATTGAGGCAGGGGAGAAAGTCCTCGTCAAAGGTGATTCAGGAAGTGGCAAAAGCACCTTGATCCGCGCCATCGCCGGTCTTTGGCCTTGGGGTACGGGACATATTCAGCGCCCAGTGAATGCGCGCTTTGCATTCATGCCGCAGCGACCCTATATCCCGTTGGGAAGTCTGCATGCCGCTCTCACCTATCCGGAAGATGGCACAGCCATTACACAAGATGACATTGCCAACATCATGACGGAATGCGCGCTCGAGCACCTCATGCCACAATTGGAAGAAGAGGCCAATTGGGCGGGTATTCTTTCAGGTGGCGAGCAGCAACGACTGGCCTTCGCACGCGTTTTTCTCAATCGCCCCGATGTCATCATCATGGATGAAGCGACATCAGCGCTCGATGAGCTCAGTCAAAAGCGGATGATGGAAATGATGGGCGAAAAGCTGGCGAGTTCCATGGTCATCCATGTCGCCCACAGGCCAGGCCTTGAACGCTATCATTCACGCGAACTCGTTCTCAAACGCGAAAGCGGCGGTCCAGCTGTGATGGAAGAAGGCATTCAAGGAAAAAGCCGCTGGGAGAAATGGTTTTTCAGCAATCCATTTTTCACGGGGACAGATAAACAATAAAGACTTGCGGCCGGTGGAGGCTGTGCAATCTATCCCGGCATAGGAGTCATCGACCTTGGTGATTGCGTCAGGCGCAACAGACTGACGCAGGCACCAACCAACGCGATGAGGGATGCAACGACAAAGCCCGTGATGGGGCCGTGCGGCGCTGCGAGTGCAAAGACCACGGCCGTGAGGGCAGCGCCCGTGGTATGTCCCAACATGCGGGCGCTCGCCATGGCACCATTTGCTGCGCCGCTGCGCTGGACCGGGCCAGCGGTCATGATGGCGCGATTGTTGGGTGTTTGGAAAAAACCAAAACCAAAACCGCATAGAACAATGCGCCAAACCAGATTTGCAGCAGATGCGTCCGTGGGAATAAGCGCAAGTGTGGCAAGTCCAATGGCCATGACGAAGAGTCCCGCCCCTGCCAGCACGCCAGCGGAAAACCGATCTGCCATCTTACCCGAGAGGCGCGCAATCATCGCCACCGAAAGCGGCCATGCCGCGATCAGCAGACCCGCTTCCAACTGGCTGCGACCAAGCGCGTTCAGCAGGTAAAAGGGCAGCGCCAGAATGCCGATCGTCTGAGCCGCGTAAGAACAAATGGATGTGAGGCAGGAAAGGGCAAAGATCGGAATTCGGAACAGGTCGATCGGCAAAAGAGCCGCCTCGCGCTTGGACTGTTGGCGAACAAGGAAAAATCCAAGCACCAGAGCCACACCAATTTCTGCAGCGGCGAGATACGCGCTGCCAGGGTCGCTGACCGTGTCGAGCCCCATGATCAACACGATGATAACCACAGCGTTCAGCGCCGCACCACTCCAGTCAAACCGGCGCGGCTGCGTGGCAACATCCGGCAATGATTTCCAGGCCGCAATAAGCGCGAACAAGCCGAGCGGCAGGTTGATGGCAAACAGCCAGGGCCAATTGGCGACAGACAAAATGGCGGACCCAACAATCGGCCCAAGCCCGTAGGTGATGCCAACCACCAGCGTGTACCAGGACATGCCGCTGCCAAGCATCCGCTTGGGGTAAATGCACCGCACGAGCGCCTGGCTGACGCCAGCCAGCGCTGCACCACTGACGCCTTGCAAGGCGCGCGCAGCCACGAGTACCGGGAGAGATGGTGCCATGACGCAAGCCAACGAGGAAATCGTGAACGCCAAAAGGCCAAGCCAATAAACGCGTCGGTATCCAAGGCTTTCGCCAAGGGCCGAGAAGGGCAGGATGGAGACTGTCATCGCCAATTGGTACGCGTTGACCACCCACACCGTGGCAGCAGGATCGACCGCGAAATCACGTGACAGAGCGGGTAGCGCGATGTTGGCAATGGCGGCATCCAGCCCCGACAACAGAATGCCGAGTATAATGGCGAACATGGCCCAGCCGCGCTGTGGCTGCTCGAGCCCATCCCCGATTTTGATCAACATGCTGAGAATGTGTCCTAACTATAGCCAAGCTTCTGATTGGACCTTTGTGAAAGCTGGTTTACAGGAAGTCCGCCGAATTCCTAGCAAGAATTTATTTAGATCGCTGAATGGCAGACGGATCGCGCGCGCAACAGAAATTGTTGTCGCTTAACCCTGACCATGAGGTCGCAGCTGACTGGCTAAGCTGAAGAGCAAATGAAACAACGTCACGAAAACACGTGTGTTCTTTTAAGCCCAGCTTAAGACCTATTTTATATCATGTAACGACCTTAGAAGACTGTCGGGGCTGTTGCATGTCTGTGCTTGAAACCTTGAAAGCGTTTAAAGCGCCTCGTCAGGCACGCAGACTTGTGTCCGACGTTCGTGGCACTGTCGCCGTGGTCTTTGCGGTTTCGTTGCTTCCGGTCATGCTCGTGTTGGGCGGAGCCGTCGACTATTCCCGCCTCGTTGCCGAAAAGGCTGAGCTGCAATCTGCGCTCGATGGTGCTGTCCTCGCCGGTGTGTCTGCCACGGCGGGCACGCAGACGAGCGTGGGGCTGAACACGCTGAAGGCCGAGTTGGGCACACATTCTGCTTACCTGACGACGACGTCGTTTGTCGTCAACGCCGATGGCAGCCTGACGGGCCAGGCTGCGCTCTCCTTGCCGATGACGTTTATGAAAATTGCGAATGTGTCATCGCAGGCCATTATCGCGAGTTCCACAGCCGCGGCGTCGGCTGGCGCATCGACTGGCAACAAAGTCTGCATTCTGATCAAGGATCCAAGTTCATCACAAACGTTGCTTGTAAACTCTGGCGTGACCATCAATGCACCGCAATGCGAAATTGATGTGGCCTCGACTGCGACGACGGCGGCGATGATCAACAACGGCTCTGGTATCAATGTCGCGAGTCTTTGCGTCGCATCGAATTCTGTCACCGTCAATGGATCCGCGCCAGCCAACCTGAAGAAGTCCTGCACGACTGCAACGGATCCCTTTGCCGGAAACCTGCCGGTTGTCAGCAGCGGCGCGTGCACCGTCTCAAACCAGAATTATTCTGGAACAAATGCACTCTCGCCCGGTGTTTATTGCGGGAACTTCAATTTCAATGGGTCCGGCACGCTGAACCTCGCGGCTGGATTGTATGTGCTCAAAGGGGCGCACTGGAATCTCAATTCCGGGTGGACGGTCAACGGCACCGGTGTCACATTTTATTTCGCCGACAACTCGTCCTATATTCAGGTCAACTCCGGTGTCGCGATCAACATGTCCGCACCGACCACCGGGACTTATGCCAACATCCTGATGTATGAGCCCACAGGCCTGGGCATATCATCGTTCACGATAAATGGTTCTGCCGGGCATACCTTGACAGGGTTGATCTATCTTCCCAGCCGCAACATCACGTTCAATTCCATGTCGAACGTTTCAAGTGAATCGGTCACGATGGTTTTTAATCAGTTGATCCTTGACACGATCAACTGGTCCTTCGCAACGTCGAGCAAGAGCATTTCAGCCGCAGGGTCCACCACAACGGCCGGCGGCTCCCGCCTTTCCAACTGAGGCATCGCACCGAGGGCATGTGTACCGTCTGGTCATCGCCCGGGCGTGTGCTGGCCAATCCGCGTAGATTTGCCGATGCTACTTTTCAGAAACGATAAAAAAAATCGCCTCATAGCGATTGGTTCATTTCGCTTGTCTCACTTCAAAACAAGAGCG
>CAIZGQ010000796.1 GCA_903932565.1 uncultured Hyphomicrobiales bacterium | reverse complement strand
CGTGTTCTCGATCATGTCGTAGTCGCGACCCGTGTGCTTCACGTAGATCTCGTTCAAGCGGCGCTTAATCTTCATGATGTCTTCCGCATGGCGAAGGATATCAGAGGCCTGACCCTGGAAGCCGCCGGAGGGCTGATGCACCATTACGCGGGCATGCGGCAGACAGAAGCGCATGTTGGCTTCACCCGCGCACAGCAGCAGCGAGCCCATGGACGCCGCCTGCCCGATGCAGAGCGTTGACACCTTCGGCTTGATGAACTGCATGGTGTCGTAGATCGCCAAGCCAGCCGTCACCACGCCACCGGGCGAGTTGATGTACATCGAGATTTCCTTCTTCGGATTCTCGGCTTCGAGAAACAGAAGCTGGGCCACAATGACCGTTGCCATGTGATCCTCGACCGGGCCGGTCAGGAAGATGATGCGTTCACGCAACAGGCGCGAGTAGATGTCGAACCCACGCTCGCCGCGGCTCGTGTTCTCGATCACCTGGGGAATGAGATACTGGGAATAGACCTCGATGGGATCTCTCATATGTCCTTGCCTCGACGGGAGCGGCGCACCGCATTCGTATTCAACATAGTCATTGCCCCCCGCTTCGCAATGGGCTCAGGGCCGCCGATGGGAACCGGTGACAAGCCTCAAGCCCGCCATGGTGGCGCGGATGCCTTGCCTGGACCTCTTTCGACCGATTCGGATGAAGGAAACGGAAACGGGCGACGCGCCGTGGGTTCATTTTAGCCGAGGACGCAAATGGCTGCGCGCAGCCGCGCCAACCGTGCACTTTAAGCATGTTGGCCATTTGTCACGGAGCACCCGGCAGAACCTGTGGAAAAGCACCGACCCTGCCCGCACCGATAGCCCAAAACGAGCTCACCCGGACATTGCTGCCCGGGTGAGACGATATCCGACGCGCGAACCGGAAGACGGCTCAGGCGGCCGCTTCTTCTTCCAGCTTGAACAGATCTTCCTTCGCGACGGTCACGTCGGTCACCTTGGCCTGGGCCACGATGTGATCGACAACCTTCTCCTCAAAGATCGGGGCGCGCAGGCTCGCGAGAGCCTCGGCGTTCTTGCGATAATAATCCCAGACCGCCTGCTCCTGACCGGGGAACTGGCGCGCGCGCTCGACCAGCGAGCGAGAGATTTCATCGTCCGAGACCTGCACCTTCGCCTGCTCGCCGACTTCGGCGAGGAGGAGACCCAGGCGCACGCGGCGCTCGGCAATGCGGCGATAATCGGCGCGGGCGGCGTCTTCGGTCGTACCTTCGTCCGCAAAGGACTTGCCCGACTGCTTCTGCTCGTTTTCTACCTGCTGCCAGACAGCGGTGAATTCCTGCTCGACGAGGCCCGGGGGCAGCTCAAAGGAATAACGCTTGTCCAGCGCGTCCAGCAGCGACCGCTTCAGCTTGTCACGGCTGGCCCGGTTGTAATCGGTTTCGATCTGCGTGCGGACAGCGTCCTTGAGCTTGGCGAACTCGTCAAAGCCAAAGCCCTTGGCGAAAGCGTCATCAAAGGTCACTTCGCCCGGAGCTGAAATGACCTTGGCGGTCACGTCGAACTCGGCCGGCTTGCCGGCGAGTGCTGCGGCCGCATAGGCCTCGGGGAATGTCACCTTCACGAGGCGCTGTTCGCCAACCTTCATGCCGATCAACTGGCCTTCAAAGCCCGGGATAAACGTGTCGGAGCCCAGGATGACATCGATGTCTTCGCCCGTGCCGCCTTCAAACGTCTCGCCATCAACGCGACCCGTGAAATCGACGCTGACCTTGTCGCCCGATTGGGCAGCTGCACCCTCTTCACGCGGCGTGAAGACACGGTTGTTGTCAGCCATGCGGCGCAGGCTCGCCTCGATTTCTTCCTCGGAAACGACGGCAACCTTGCGCTCCAGCGCGAGGTCCTCGAAGGACCCGATCTCGAACTTCGGCAGGATCTCGACGCTGACGTTGTAAGCAAGATCGCCCTTGGCCTCGAGAGCCTTTTCGACTTCAGCCTGATCGGTCGGGAACTCGACCTGCGGCTCCTGCGCCAGGCGGATGCCATGGTCTTCGACGATCTTGCGGTTGGCCTCAGTGACCGTGTTCTGCACGATCTCGGCCATGACGCTCTTGCCATACAGGCGGCGCAGGTGGCCGACCGGCACCTTGCCCGGACGGAAGCCGTTGATACGGACCTTGTCCTTCAGGTCTGCCAGTTGCGCATCGAGCTTGGTGGCGAGTTCTGCCGCCGGCACGACGACCTTGTAGCCACGCTTGAGGCCCTCGGAGAGGGTTTCCGTCACCTGCATCTGTCTCGTCCTTAAAAAATCTCAACATGAGCGCGGCCGTTTAGGGTCCGTAAGCCCCGTCACGCCGCGCGAAATCCACCCAATAGCCAGCCGACTTTGCAGTCCACCTTTGTGCGACTTGCCGCAGCTTTGCCAAAAATGGTGCGGGCGGAGGGACTCGAACCCCCATGCCTTGCGGCGGTGGAACCTAAATCCACTGCGTCTACCAGTTCCGCCACGCCCGCGACGCGCACAAGCAGCACGCTGTCACCCATTCGTTCGGGTGCGGCTCTATAGCAACGACACGGCCCCGTTGCAGCAAAAAAGTGAGGCGGATGGCCTCATGCCCCAAAAGAATGTCAGACGCCCGTCATTTTCATCCGATCCGGCTGCCATCTTCCTTGGTGAAACTCGCCAGCGGCGCATCCAGCAGATCCAGCACCAGTTCAGACGGACGGCAGAGCCGCGCGCCCTTGGGGCTGACCACGATGGGGCGGTTCATCAGGATGGGATGCGCCACCATGAAATCAATCAGCTCGTCGTCGCTCCATTTGGCGTCGCCCAGGCCAAGCTCGGCGAAGGGCGTACCCTTCTCGCGCAGCAAAGCGCGGGCGCTGATCCCCATCGCGGCCAAAAGCTCGACCAGCTTGGCGCGCCCCGGCGGGATTTTGAGATATTCGATCACCTGCGGCTCCTGCCCGCTGGCGCGGATCATGGCCAAGGTGTTGCGCGAGGTGCCGCAGGCGGGATTGTGGTAGATGGTGATGGTCATGAGCTTGCGACTTCAGGTCTGTGGTTGGGCCGGATCGGATTTCAAAAGCCAGCCCGCGAGCAAAGCCGCAAGGACCGCGCCGACAATCTCAGCCAGAATGAAGCCCGGCACATCGAGCGGGCGAATCCCCGAAAAGGTGTTGGTCAGCGAGCGGGCGATGGCGACAGCCGGATTGGCAAAGGAGGTCGAGGCCGTGAACCAATAGGCCGCCGTGATGTAGAGCCCCACCAGCCAGGGCACCGCCACACGATTGAACTTCACACCCGCCAGAATGGTCAGGATCAGGCCGAAGGTGGCGACACCCTCAGAGAACCATTGCGCGCCACCGGTCCGCAGCTTTTGGGACATTTGGATAACCGGCAAATCAAACATGAGATGCGCGATCAGCGCGCCCGCGATGCAGCCGATGATCTGCGCCACACTATACAAACCCGCTTCGCGCACCGGCATGTCACGTCGCGTGGCTGCGATCAGCGACACGACCGGATTGAAATGCGCCCCAGAAATCGGGCCTAAAATCGAAATCAGCACCACGAGCACGGCACCTGTCGCAAGCGTGTTGCCGAGCAGAGCCAGCGCGACATCCTT
>CAIZGQ010000795.1 GCA_903932565.1 uncultured Hyphomicrobiales bacterium | reverse complement strand
GTCCAACTTACTCTGGTCGTTTGTCGGCGTCCTCATTGGCAATCTCATTGGCGTCCTGCCGGGGATGGGCGCGCTTTCGGCCATCTCCATGCTGCTACCTCTGACTTACACGATGAGCCCTATCCCGGCGATCTTGATGCTGGCCGGCATTTTCTACGGGTCCCAATACGGCGGCGCCATTGGTGCCATCTTGCTGAACCTGCCCTGTCATCCGCCCCACGCTGTGACATGCCTTGATGGATATCCGCTGACGCTCAAAGGCAAAGGTGGAACCGCACTCGGCATCACCATGATCTGTTCGTTCTTTGCCGCGTCCGTCGGCATCATCGTGATGATCATCGCCTCGCCCTTGCTGGTTGCAATTGCCTTTGAGTTTGGACCCTCTGAAATCTTCTCCATCATGTTGCTTGGCCTGCTTGCAGGTGCCACGATGTCGCGCGGCTCGCCGCTCAAGGGCATTGCGATGACGGTCATCGGCCTTCTGATTGGCGTGGCCGGCACAGACGTTAACACCGGCACCTTGCGCTTCACGTTTGGCGTTACAAACCTTGATGACGGGATTGAACTGACTGCGTTAGCCATGGGGCTTTTTGGCGTTGCCGAGTTTCTACTCAACGTTAATCGTCTGAAGGTCATTGGTAGTAACATGAAGCTTGGCCTGCGGGACATGATGCCAAGCATCGCTGAACTCAAGCAGTCTTTCATGCCAATGGTTCGCGGCACAGCCATCGGCACATTGTTTGGTGCGATGCCGGGCACTGGCCCCACCATCACAACATTTATCGCCTATGCTGTGGAGCGAAAAATATCTCGCACGCCAGAGCGCTTCGGGCACGGAGCGATTGAAGGTGTCGCCTCGCCCGAAGCTGCCTCGCATTCAAAGACGCAAGTCGATTTCATCCCCACCATGAGTCTGGGCATTCCAGGCGACGCTGTCATGGCTCTGATCTTAGGTGCCCTGCTCATCCAAGGCATTCAGCCAGGTCCGCAATTGATCACGGAGCATGCGGATCTCTTCTGGGGACTGATTGCAAGTTTCTGGATTGGCAACGTGCTATTGATGATCCTCAACGTTCCGCTGATCGGACTTTGGGTCAAAATGCTGCAGGTTCCGTATCGGTTTCTGTATCCCTCGGCTTTGTTCTTTATCGCCATTGGCGTCTACAGCACGAACAACAACCTGTTTGGTGTGTGGGAGGTTCTGGGGTTTGGAATCTTTGGCGCGATCTTCATCTCACTCGATTTTCCTGTTGCGCCAATTCTGCTTGGTTTCGTTTTGGGGCCATTGGTCGAGGAGAATTTTCGCCGTGCGCTGCTGCTATCCCGAGGCGATATGAGTGTGTTCATCTCACACCCCATCAGCGCTGTGTTCATGAGTGCGAGCGCAGCCCTTATCATTTTGCAAATTGTGTTTTGGCTCTGGGGCGTGCGCGCAAAACTGCAGGAAGACGTGCCGGTCCAGGAAACATGACGGGGCTGACTACAGCCAAAATGTGCCCTTGCTTTCATCGACGCAATCGAAAAGGTTCGCGCTGACATCAGCTCTTAAGCGCGAACAAGATCCACAACCATGCTCGTGAGTTTGCCGGCCGGGTCACGCAACGCATCAAGAATGGTAAAGTGATCGGCGCCGGGAAGGACTTGAAACGCGCCCGGCTTGCTGCGTCGCGCAGCTGCGAAATCTTCTGTTTGTCCAATCATCAGGGGTAGTTCGGCGCCACCCACAGCAAGATCCAGCCGTTTGTCTGACAAGGGCCGGTGAATGGGCGAATTGCGATAGGCCGCAGCCTCATTCAGACCAAGTGCGGCGTTGAACCCGGTGTGGCGCACCGGTTCCAGATCATAAAGCCCGCTGATGGCAAGGCCGGATTTCACTGCCGGATGATCGAGCGTCATTGCAGCCAGATGCCCGCCGGCTGACCAGCCGGACAACGTGAGTGGTCCTCTGTGCGCGAGATAGTCCAACGCGCTCTTCACCTCGATGACCATTTCATCATGGGTGGCATCGGGCGCCAGCGTGTAGCCCACAAGGGCCACTGAAATGCCATGCGCCAAAGGCCCTTCAGCCACGAAGGTGAAGTCTTCCTTTGCACGCGATTGCCACCAGCCGCCATGCACGAAAACAAGCAGCGGCGCACCGACATGCGCTTCAATGAGATCAATGCGGTTACGGTCGCGGGGGCCGTAGCGTAGATCAAGCGATTGCGGATATTTCGCGCGCAGGTCTGCAGACCATTTTTGCCAGTTTGCAGAAATTTCTGTGACATTGCCAACAGCACCAGCATTGTTGTAGCCGCGGTGTAACGCCTCTGACTCAAGTTGACGCCAGTCCTGACGGGGAATCTCAGCCACCAAGATAAGCCTCCTGAATGCGCGGGTCATCGGCGAGAACCGCAGCGTCGCCCGACAATGTGACGCGTCCGGTCTCCAACACATAGGCACGCGCGGAAATCTCTAACGCCATGGCAGCATTTTGCTCAACCAGAAGAATGGACAGTCCTGTCTTTCGGTTGAGTTCCTGCACGCGGTCGAAAACCTGCTCAACAATGATGGGCGCAAGCCCAAGTGATGGCTCATCCAGCATCAGGAGCTTCGGCTTGCTCATCAGCGCGCGCCCGATGGCCAGCATCTGCTGCTCGCCGCCAGACATGGACCAGCCGCCTTGCGTGCGGCGCTCAGCCAAGCGTGGGAACAACTCAAAAATGAGATCAAGATCTGCTTTGAGGTCTGCCCCGCGCGGGCGGGCTGACGCGCCGGTGAGCAGATTTTCCATCACCGTCAGGCCGGGAAAAATGCGGCGTCCTTCCGGACAGTGCGAGATGCCCTGCCCGACCAGCGCCTCTACGGCAACGCGCGTGATGGACTGGCCGAGCCAGCGAATGTCGCCCTCGCGCGGGCGCAAAAGGCCGGAGATGGCGGATAATAATGTTGTCTTGCCAGCACCATTTGCCCCCACGATGGAGACGATTTCACCGGCCTCCACGCGCAGTGAAATGCCTTTCAGCGCTTCAATGTGGCCATAGCTGACAACAAGGTTTTCAATCTCAAGCATGGGCGCGCCTGCGTCCAAGATAAGCCGCTATCACGGCGGGATCTTTCTGAATTTCGCTTGGTGTGCCCTCGGCAATCTTGCGACCAAAATCCAGAACCGCGATACGATCTGAGATTCCCATAACGAGGCGCACATTGTGCTCGACCAAAAGCACCGTAATGCCGATGCGCTTTCGCAAATTCTGGATGATCTCAAGCAGAGCCAGCGCTTCGGTCATGGTCATGCCCGCTGCTGGTTCATCCAAAAGCAGCATCAAGGGTTCAGCTGCAATCGCACGGGCAATTTCAAGAAGTCGCTGCTGCGCATAAGGGAGTGCGTTTGCGCGATCCAACGCGCGCGTACCAAGCCCGACGAGATCGAGCGCTGCGCGGGCCCGCTCCTCCGTCTCTCGTTCTGCCAATTTGTGGGCGCCTGTCTTCAGCATCACATCCAGAAGCGTCACAGGCGTATGGCGCTGTGCCGCAACTTTCACATTGTCCAGCACAGACAATGTGCCAAAGAGGCGAATGTTTTGAAAGGTTCGCGCCAGACCCTGCTGTGCAATCTTGTGTGGTCGCGCGCCCACAAGCTCAGCGCCGTTGAGTTGAATCGATCCCTCGTCCGGCACATATGTTCCAGACAAGGAGTTGATGAGCGTCGTCTTGCCCGACCCATTGGGGCCGATCACTGCCTGGATGATGCCTTGCGGCACATTCAGATCCACGCCATCCAACGCCGAGACGCCGCCAAAGCGTTTGACAATTCCCTTCGCCTGCAGAAGCATTTTCTCGCTCATCGCGCAGCTTTCAAGCGCGTGACCACGTTGGGAATGGCGGAGGCAAGCCCACCGGGCGCGAACGAGATAACAGCGATCACGGCCGAGCCATACAAGACGAGATACCATTGATCGAGAAAGCGAAACGCTTCCGGCAACATTGTCAGCCCGATGGCTCCCGCCACAGCACCCCAGATGGAACCCGTGCCACCAATGATGAGCATGGTGAGCAACAGCACCGCCTGCCGGTTGGTGAAGCTGTCCGGGCTGATGTAGTGAATTGTGGAGGCGAAAAAACACCCGGCCAGGCCCGCATAGATCGCGCCGATCATCAGGGCCAGCACCTTGACGCGGATCGTGTTGACCCCGGACAATTCCGCGGCAACTTCACTATCGCGCGTTGCGATCATGGCGCGGCCAAAGCTCGAATTGCGAATCCGTAGCGCAAACAAAATGGCCAGCGCCAGCGCAAAAACCAGCACGTAATAGCTCGCCATCTGGCTTTCCACGCGAAAGCCAAAAGCTGAAATCGGTGGAATGGCGCGAAGCCCGGACGTTCCGCCGGTCACCTCTTCCCAATGAATAAGGACAAGGCGCACGATTTCACCAAAGCCGATTGTCGTCATGGCAAGGTAATACGAGCGCAGCCGGAGCGTCGGCACGCCGAGCGCAAGACTTGCGATGGCCGCTACCAAACCTGACAAAAACAAAGCTGCGAGCCATGGCGCGCCAGCAAGTGTGGCGATGCCCGTGGCATAAGCGCCAAGACCGAAAAACGCGGCCTGCCCAAAATTGATCTGGCCGGTGAACCCTGTGACGAAGTTGAGACCCAGCACAACAATCGCGTTGAGAATGGCGAGATTCAAAACTTGAATCAGATAGCCCTCGCCCAGCAGGGACGGAATGATCGCGATGCCACATGCGCAAAGGCCAAGAATCAGTGCCTTGGTTTTCATACGCGCTCACTCGACTTTTCGCCGAACAGGCCACGCGGCCACACACACAGCACGATGATCATGATCACAAACGCGTAAGCATCGCGATAATCGGATGATATGTAGCGTGCGCCGAACGTCTCAATCAGCCCGAGCGATAGGCCGGCAATCACCGCACCGGGAAGGCTGCCAAAGCCGCCGATCACGCTCACCACAAAAGCCTTGAGCCCGAGAATGCCGCCCATGGTTGGCTCGGCGAGAAAAATCGGCGCAACAAGTAATCCGCCAAGACCAGCGAGCGCCGAGCCAAGCGCGAACGCGACGGCGATGGTACGATTGACGCGGATGCCCACGAGGCGTGCGGTCTGCAGATCCTGCGAGGTCGCTTGCATCATGATGCCAAAGCGTGTGCGCGTGAGAAAAAGCCATTGCGCCAGAAGGATGAATGCGGTCGTTGAAAAAATGACAATCTGATGCATCGACAGAACGACACCCGAAAACCGAAGTGGTCGGCCCGTGAGCGGCGAAGGGAGCGAAACCGGAAGCGGCCCCCAGATAATGAGGGCCAGATTTTCAAGCACGATCCCCATTGCGACGGTCGTGAGGATAATCAGGAACGGTGGCTTGCCGCGCAGTGGGAAATACACGATGGCCATGAACACCAGACCCAGTGCCATCATGGCAACCAGCGTCACAATCCAGGCAAAGCCAATCGGAAGCTCATGCGTGACAGCGCCCGTGATGCCAAGGAAGGCACCCAGCATCAGGAGCTGCCCCTGCGCGAAATTGACGATCTGCACGGTGTTGAAAATGAGGAGAAGGCCCAGCGCTACGATGGCATATATGCTGCCGAGCGCCAGGCCGTTGATGACAAGCTGTCCCATGGATGATTTCAGAAGCCCGGTTCTTTGATCGTGCCCACGAGCTTCGGTGTTTTTCCGTCGTTCTTGTAGATGCCGAGTGTGTGCGCTAGGTCTCCGCGCGCATCGGCAACATAGGAGATCAACATGCCCTTCCAGTCCTTCGTGGCCTGCAGGCTGTTGCGAATTGCCGTTTTGTCACATCCAACTTTTTCGATTGTCTGCTTCAAAAGCTGCATCGCGTCATAATAGGCAACCGTGAAATTGTCCGCCGGCACTTTGTAGCGCGCCATCACGCGGCTTGCCCAATCGAGAACTTTTGGATCCGTGCTTGTCTGCGGGATCATGCCGCCAATCGCATAAGCACCATTGGCAGCCTGCGCGGACAGATTGGCAAGCGTTGTCTGCGCCACCGTGCTGGAATTGCCAATCAACGTCAGGGTAATTCCAAGTTCGTCCATCTGCTTCATGACGACGGCAACGTCCGCCGGACGCCCAAACAGGATGATGCTGTCGGCACCGGCGTCCTTGATCTGCAACAATTGCGCAGTCATGTCCTTGTCGCTGGGTGCATAGGACGTCACAGCAACGGCTTTAACATTCAAGCCAGCCAGTGTTTCCTGGATGCCCTTTGAAGCGCCAAGCCCATAATCATCCGCCACCGCAATGATGCCAGGCGCTTTCTTCTTGAGGTCATTGACGAGATAGCGTGGAATGAGATCGGCGAGCTGGCCATCATGCGCATGAATGCGCAGCAGCCATGGGACATTTTGCTGGGTGACCTTGGCATTTGTCGCGGCCACAAGAAATGGAATTTCAGCCTTCGCCACGTTCGGCGTCTGGGTGAAAACATGCGGGCTGATCATAGAGCCGAAGACCACGAGTGGCTTCTGCTCGATGATGCGGTTCATGGCGTTGAGCGCGTCCGTTGAAGATGCACCCGTATCTTCTGCCAGAAGGTTAATCTGCTGGCCCGCAATACCGCCCGCCTTGTTCATTTCCTCAACGGCAAACTCGACACCGTTCTTTGCCTGGATGCCAAGCAGCGCCAAATTGCCGGTGGTGGGCGTCGTCAGGCCAATCGTGATCGGCCCCGCGCACGTCGCGCCTTGCGCGAAAGCAGGTGCGCTCACATTCGTCACGGCGACAGACAGGAGCAGGACCGAGGACAGGCGCGACAAGCTTGAGACAGACAACAGACGGCGAGACAACATCAGACATCCTCAGGTGGATTTTGCTGACAGTAGGGTCGCAAGGCGCATGCCAATGCGGGCGTCGGGCTGTATCGCCACAGCGCGGCCGACGCCCGGCACTGATTTCACAGCTGAAACGGCACGGATGATGAGTGGTGTAATGCCCAATATAAATGCAAATGCACGCAAATTGGGTAAATTACACAAAATGCCGCCGTGGCCTGCACCATACAAAGCCACAAAAGCGGGAAACGTTTCTATTTTTTAGGCAGAACGGGTGCCTGCCCCCTCACAGTTTCAGCAGTTTTTTCGCGTTGCCGCTGAGGAGCTTTCCCATGTCATGGTCGGAAATCTGCAGGGTCTTGAGCCAGTCGAACGCCACGTGATTTTCAACGAAGGGGTCATCGATCGCAAAAAGAATATGATCCATGCTCATCTCCATCATCGCACACACGAGGGCTGGCGTTGAGAAGTGGCCACTGGTGGTGATGTAAAAATTACGCGTGAAATGGCCGCGAAAATCAACCTGAGCCTGTCCGGGGCGTCGCAATGCACTATCAATGCGCCAAAGCTGATAGGGCAGCGTTTCGCCAAAGTGCCCGAGAATAATCTTTAACTTTGAATGGGTCTCAAACAAGCCACTCAAGATGAGGCGGATCGCCTGCGTCGCTGTTTCGATTGTATAGCCCCATGCAGCGCGGATCACCTGCGGATATTGCGCGGCATAATCCTCATAATAGGCAGCGGCGACGTTGGCATTCGGGAACGAGGGATGAAAGTAGATCGGCACATCAAGCGTCTCGGCCATCTCGTAAATGCACCAGAAGCGCTTGTCATCGTGGAACAACCCATTCGTCAACCCGTGGATCATGGCGCCTTTGAAGCCAAGATCCTTCACCGCGCGCTCCAATTCCCGTGCCGCCGCCTCGGGATGGGCTGTCGGCAAATTGGCGAATGCCGCAAATCGCGTGGGATGTTTTGCAATCATCTCCGCGAGCCTGTCATTCACGCGACGCGTGAGGTCGACCGAGATCGCAGCATCAAGCTTTTGCGAGGACGGCGCACCGTGCGACAGGACTTGCATTTCGATGCCATGCGCATCCATCTCGCGCAGACGCAATTCGCCGATATCAAACAAACGATCCAATTGCTTTTGCGACCGGCGGCCCTCGGCCCCTTCCAATTGAGCCGCAAGTTCGCGATCCCAAAAATGTTCTTCGATCGCAATGACAGGTAAGTTCTTGAACATGGGGGCTCATGCAGTTGAGAGGTGAACAGAAAGGTTGATGTTGACCGAACTATAGGGCAGCTACATTTACCCTGCAAAGATATGCAAGGATCAATAAACGCGCGTGAACTTGCGGATGACACCTGTGTGCTTGGGGTGTAGGAGGGTCGCATCGATCTGGAGGAGTTTGCTGTGTTTGACATTGTTGATACCCACACGCATGTGATCTCAACCGATCAGGTTCGCTATCCCCTGATGCCGCTCGGCGGGAAGCAATCCGATTGGT
>CAIZGQ010000794.1 GCA_903932565.1 uncultured Hyphomicrobiales bacterium | reverse complement strand
GTTGAAGATCGTGCGCATGATGCGCGAAGCCGGTGCGCGCGAGGTTCACTTCCGCATTTCATCGCCGCCGATCACCCATCCTGATTATTACGGAATTGATACGCCCGAACGCGACAAGCTCATGGCTGCGACCCACACCGTGGAAGAAATGCGCCAGTTCATCGGCTGCGACAGCCTCGCGTTCCTTTCGGTCGACGGCATCTATCGCGCGGTCGGCGAAAAGTGCCGTGACAACATTCGTCCGCAATTTACGGATCATTGTTTCACCGGCGATTATCCCACCCCACTGACCGATATCGAGGACCAGAGCGGTCGCGGCCAGTTGTCGCTCCTGGCGGAAACCGGCTGATCCGCCAGCTTCCCTCCCGCAGACTTTCGCGCTAGGTCCACGCTGTCTGTGTGGATGACCGGAGCCTGCCTGTGACCCGACCCCTTGAGAACCGCATCGCTCTTGTCACCGGGGCGTCTCGTGGCATCGGGCATGCGGTCGCGCTTGAACTCGCCCGCCAGGGTGCGCATGTCGTGGCACTCGCCCGCACGCAGGGCGCACTTGAAGAGCTTGACGACGCCATCCGCGCGGCAGGCAGCGAAGCGACGCTGGTGCCTTGCGACATCACGGATTTTGATGCCCTCGACCGCCTTGGTCTCGCGCTACATGAGCGTTGGGGCAAGCTCGACATTCTGGTTGCCAATGCCGCCCTGCTCGGCTCCGTGACGCCGCTTTCGCACATTGATCCGCCGAAATTTGATCAGGTGATAGCGGTCAACGTCACCGCGAATTGGCGGCTTGTTCGGTCGCTCGATGTCTTGCTGCGGGCCTCAGACGCGGGGCGCGCGGTGTTCCTGACCACGGGTGCGGTGCATGGCGAGACCATGCGTCCCTATCTTGGCCAATATGCCATCACCAAGATGGCGATGGAGACACTGGCGCGCACCTATGCGTCGGAGACGGCAACGACCTCCAACGTCAAAGTCATGGTGGCCAATCCGGGCCCGCTGCGCACGAAGATGCGCGCCGCGCTCATGCCCGGCGAAGACCCGATGACGCTGCGCACACCGGACGAATTTGCCCCAAAACTCGCGGCCCTCTGCCAGCCGGGCTGGACGCAAACCGATTGCATCTACGATTTTCCGACCGACCGCATCAAGCACTGGCGCGCGCCTGAATAAATCAGGGTCCTGCAATTGCGCGCGGCGGAATGGAATAGGTGCCGGTGGCATGTGCCACAGGATCGTCCTGCCCATCTGAATAAAGCCAGGCTTCACCCACACACAGCCGCTTGCCGAGCTTCATCAGGCGGCATTCGGCAATCACGTCGCGCGCTGCGGGCTTCAACAAAAAATTGATGTTGAGGTTCGTTGTCACGGTGAACGCAGCCGCCGGTCCCAACTGCGCCAGAATAGCCATGTAAATCGCCACATCCGCCACCGCGAACATGGCCGGGCCGGAGATCGTGCCGCCCAAACGCAAATGGCGCTGATGGAACGGCATCCGCAGGCGCGCGGACATCGGCCCGACCGATTCCAGAACAAAATGGCTGAGATCGCTTTCTGGCAGATAATTGCTCAAAAACGATTGCAGG
>CAIZGQ010000793.1 GCA_903932565.1 uncultured Hyphomicrobiales bacterium | reverse complement strand
AGGCGCTGGGTGTCGACATCGCGCTGGAATGCACGGGCATTTTCACAGCCCGTGACAAGGCGGCCCTGCATCTGGAGGCTGGCGCCAAGCGCGTGCTCGTCTCTGCTCCCGCGGACAATGCAGATCTGACGGTCGTCTACGGCGTCAATCACCAGAAGCTCACCGCGCAGCACATCGTGATTTCCAACGCGTCGTGCACCACAAACTGCCTGGCGCCGGTGGCGCAGGTTTTGAACAACGCTATCGGCATCGATCATGGCTTCATGACCACGATCCATTCCTACACCGGCGACCAGCCGACACTCGACACGATGCACAAGGATCTGTATCGCGGCCGCGCGGCAGCGCTCTCGATGATCCCCACATCAACTGGGGCGGCCAAGGCTGTCGGCCTCGTGCTGCCGGAACTCAATGGCAAGCTTGATGGCTCCGCAATCCGCGTGCCCACCCCCAATGTGTCCGTCGTCGATTTGACCTTTGTCGCCAAGCGCGCCACGACCAAGGATGAGATCAACGCTGCCATCAAGGCTGCGGCGGAAGGCCCGCTGAAGGGCATTCTGGGTTACACCAATGCCCCGAATGTCTCGATCGACTTTAACCACGACAGCCATTCGTCGGTCTTCCACATGGACCAGACAAAGGTGATCGACGGCACCTTCGTGCGCATCCTGTCCTGGTATGACAACGAATGGGGCTTCTCCAACCGCATGGCCGACACGGCCGTGGCCATGGGCAAGCTGCTCTAAAAAATACTTGCATCTTGCAATTTTATAATGCGCGATAAGGGCAATGAAAAATCATCAACTGGACGATAAACTTAAAGCCATGAAGCTTCTCGAAAAAGAGCTTCACGGGTTTCGTTGTCCAGTTTGCAGTAAAGACGAGTTCGTGCAGATAGATCTTCCTGAAAAAAACATCGAGACAAAGTTATCGGTTTATGAAGGCGACGACCCTATGGCCCGCAAACATTTCTCAATGTTTGCTGTGGCCTGCACGAATTGTGGTCGTGTGGAACAGTTTCTCCAATTTTTTCTGACCAGGAGAGTTCAATCGGAGCAATCCGATGAGTAACGTTTTTGAATTTCCCAATCAACCTTTTCACACTGGTGGCGGTTCCGGCCCGGAGGATCCCACGATGGAGCAACGCGTTTCCGCTTTAGAAGCTCGGTCGGAACGGATCGAATCCTCGTTGCAGCGGCTAGAAGTTACAATTGCCAAGATCGACGGAACTTTGTCGCAGATGCCTAAAGCAAGCGATCTTGCTGCGATCCGCACTGAAGTAGCGGAAGTTAAAGGCAGGATCTCAAACTTACCAACAACATGGCAACTGGTGATTTTTGCCATAGGTCTGCCAATTGCGACCTCCGGACTTGTTTTTGCAATCAGTCGCTTCATCAAGCCTTAATCTCAACATCACGAGTTCTCATGTCCGCTTTTCGCACACTTGATCAGGCCGCCCTTGCTGGCCAGCGCGTCCTTGTTCGCGTTGATCTGAATGTACCGATGGAAAACGGACATGTGAGCGATACGACCCGC
The DNA here is from genome assembly GCA_903932565.1 of uncultured Hyphomicrobiales bacterium. Classification (GTDB taxonomy): domain Bacteria; phylum Pseudomonadota; class Alphaproteobacteria; order Rhizobiales; family Beijerinckiaceae; genus Terripilifer. The sequence continues at coordinate 4,371 of CAIZGQ010000793.1, read as the reverse complement.
ATCGATCGCGTTCTGCCGACCATCCGCGAGATTTCCGGCAAGGGCGGCAAGGTCATCCTGCTGGCGCATTTCGGCCGCCCGAAGAATGGCCCTGATGCCGAGAACTCCCTGAAGCCGGTGGCCGCGGCACTCAGCGCGCAACTTGGCAAGCCCGTCGCCTTTGCAGCCGATTGTATCGGCGCGTCGGCATCAGAGGCCATTGCGAAATTGCATGACGGCGATGTGCTGCTTCTGGAAAACACTCGCTTTCACAAGGCTGAAGAGAAAAACGATCCCGCCTTTGTCAGCGAACTCGCCAAGCTGGGCGACCTGTACGTTAATGACGCCTTTTCGGCCGCACATCGTGCCCACGCCTCGACTGAAGGCCTTGCGCACAAGCTGCCGGCCTACGCAGGTCGCGGCATGCAGGCAGAATTGGAGGCGCTCGGTCATGCGCTGGAACATCCCCAGCGCCCCGTTGCCGCCGTTGTCGGTGGCGCCAAGGTGTCGAGCAAACTCGATCTTCTGGGCAACCTGTCCAAGAAAGTCGATTACCTGATCATCGGCGGCGGCATGGCCAACACGTTTCTCGCCGCTGAAGGCAAAGCTGTTGGAAAGTCCCTTTGCGAAAAGGATCTTTTGGAGACGGCACGCAGCATCATCAAGGAAGCGCGCGACAACAAGTGCGAAATCATTCTGCCCGTTGATGTCGTAGTCGCCTCCGAGTTCAAGGCCCACGCACCCTCAAAGACCGTGTCGGTCGATGCTGTTTCAGCCGATGACATGATTTTGGACATTGGCCCGGCCTCGGTCGCCCGCATTGAGACGCTGCTGACGACAACCAAGACACTTGTCTGGAACGGCCCGTTCGGCGCATTCGAACTTGAGCCTTTTAATGCAGGCACAAATGCCGTTGCACGGGTCGCGGCCAGTCTCACCAAGGCTGGCAAGCTTGTGACTGTGGCGGGCGGCGGGGACACGGTTTCAGCGCTCAACCAGGCCGGCGTGGCGGACGATTTCACCTATATTTCAACCGCCGGCGGCGCGTTTCTCGAATGGCTGGAAGGCAAGGTCCTGCCCGGCGTCGAGGCTCTGCGCACAAAGTAAGCCCGATCGTTTTACGAAAACGCGTTCAACAAAGAAAATATCAACACAACCTGTCTATCCCTTTCGCCAGACAGACCGCACTGGAGACATTCATGGCCCGCATCACGCTTCGACAGCTTCTCGACCATGCCGCAGAGCACAGCTATGGCGTGCCGGCCTTCAACATCAACAATATGGAACAGGCGCTGGCGATCATGACGGCGGCCGATAAGGTCAATGCGCCGGTCATCATCCAGGCCTCGCGCGGCGCGCGCAGCTATGCCAACGACATCATGTTGAAGCACATGATGGATGCGGTGACGGAGATGTATCCGCACATTCCCGTCTGCGTGCATCTCGATCACGGCAACGAGCCCGGCACATGCGTCACCGCGATTCAGGCGGGTTTCACGTCCGTCATGATGGATGGCTCGCTCAAGGCCGACGGCAAGACCCCGGCCGACTGGGACTACAATCTGGGCGTCACCAAAACAGTGGTTGGCATGGCGCATCTCGGCGGCATCTCGGTTGAAGGTGAACTCGGCGTGCTCGGCTCGCTGGAGACCGGCATGGGCGAGAAGGAAGATGGCCATGGCGCGGAGGGCAAACTCTCGCATGATCAGCTTCTGACGGACCCTGAAGAAGCCGTGAAATTCGTCAAGGAGACGAAGGTCGACGCGCTCGCCATCGCCATGGGCACGTCGCATGGCGCCTACAAGTTTTCCCGCAAGCCGGACGGCGAAGTGCTGGCCATGAGCGTGATCGAAAAGATCCATGCCCGCATGCCTAATGTGCATCTTGTGATGCACGGCTCGTCCTCCGTGCCGCAGGATCTGCAGGACATCATCAACAAGTTTGGCGGGAAAATGCCCCAGACCTGGGGCGTGCCGGTGGAAGAAATCCAGCGTGGCATCAAGAACGGTGTCCGCAAGATCAATATCGACACGGACAACCGCATGGCCATCACCGGCCAGATCCGCAAAATGCTGACCGAGCAGCCAGGCGAGTTCGACCCGCGCAAGTATTTGAAGCCCGCGATGGATGCGATGGCCAAGCTCTGCCAGGAGCGTCTGGAACAGTTTGGCACGGCCGGACAGGCCAGCAAGATCGTCCCGCTTCCGATCTCCGTCATGGCCAAGCGCTACGCCTCAGGCGAGCTTGATCCGAAGTTCAGCTGATCCGGCGATCAGCCACTGATCCCATGCAACAGGCGGCTCCGGCCGTCTGTTTGCGTTTTGGGGCCTCACAATAATCTTGTCCCGCTTTCGCCCCAATGCTCGGCAAGGTAGAAGCGGGTCCCGAACCTGCGCCGCGATCAAAGTCAAACAACCATGTCCAAATCCAAACAAGCCGAGGCCCCCCGCCTCTACCTGCTGACGCCGCGCCTCGCCGATGTTGGCGACTTTGCTCCCAAGTTGGAGGCCGCGATGGACACGGGTGACATCGCCTGCGTGCTCCTGCGCCTCGCCACCAACGACGAGGGCGATGCGAAGAAGCTCATCAAAGCGCTCGCCTCCATGGTTCAGCAACGCGATTGCGCTTTGCTCATCGACAAGCCCGATATTGTCGCCCGTGCGGGGGCCGATGGTGCGCATCTTCGCGGCACCGGGCCAACGCTTGAAACGGCCATTGAGGACGCCGTGGAGAGCTTGCGTCCCGATCGCATTGTCGGCGTGGGTGGTGTGAAGACACGCCACGACGCCATGGTCGCGGGCGAACAGGACATCGATTACCTGATGTTTGGCGACCCAGAGCCCGACGGCTACACGCCTCCTATTGAAGACACCGCCGATTGGGTCGACTGGTGGGCACAGATCTTCAACGTCCCCTGCGTGGGCTATGCGCCCCGCTTGGCAGACGTCGGCACGCTCGCCGCAGCCGGTGCTGACTTCATCGCAGTCGGCGACTGCATCTGGGATGATCCTCGCGGGCCTGTGGCAGCGCTGGACGACGCAACAATGGCCATGAACCTGGCGGTGCGACCGGCATGATGCGAAGCTTGGCAAGCAGCATCCTGGCGCTGGCAGGGGCCCGTCGCGGCCCTTTGGCGCTGGGCTTGGCTCTGCTGGTGAGCAGCCCCGCGCTGGCACAGAAGGCAGCGCCCAATGCGCCCCCCGCAAGCCCCGCCAAATCCCCCTTCGGCAGCGTTGAACCCGTCAGCCCGGCGACGCTGCCACTCCCGACCTCCGACCCGTCCCCAGCGCAGATCACCACGGGCGGGACCAGCCCAAGCGAGCCCGACATCGCATTCGGGGCCTATCAGCGTGGCTATTATGGCACCGCCATGCGCGAGGCCATGAAACGGGTCGAGGCCGATTCAAAAGACGCCGCCGCGATGACGCTGGTGGCTGAGATTTTCAAGGACGGCCTGGGTGTGCGCCAGAGTGCTGCTGAGGCCGCGCGCTGGTACAAGCTTGCCAGCAATCTTGGGGACCGACAGGCCACGTTCTCGCTAGGCCTCGCTCTGTTGCAGGGCGACGGCGTCAAGAAAGATAAGTTTGCAGCGAAGGCGCTTTTTGAAAAGGCGGCAGCGCAGGGCCACGCTGGGGCGCTCTACAATCTGGGCATTCTGGCAATCGACGGCGACATCCAGGATTACGGCAAAGCAGCGAGCTATTTCCAAAGTGCGGCAGACGCGGGCGATGCCGATGCAGCCTTCGCGCTTTCAAGTCTTTATCATGCGGGCAAGGGCGTGCCGCAGGATGCGAAGATCGCGGCTGATTGGATGCGCCGCGCCGCAGACGACCGCAACACCGGTGCGCAGGTCGAGTATGGCATCGCGCTGTTCAACGGTGATGGTGTTGAAAAAGATGAGGCCGCAGCGGCGCGCTATTTTCTGAAGGCCGCCGCCTCCAACAATCCCGTCGCACAAAACCGCGCCGCACGCCTTTATGCGGCCGGGCGCGGCGTGCCCAAGAACATGGTGGAAGCCATGAAATGGCATCTCCTAGCCCGCGCCGCCGGCGTGAAGGATGACTGGCTCGACCAGCAGTTGAATTCGCTGAGCCCGCGCGAGCGTGAGGCTGTGTCGGACGCTGTGCGCCGATATGCGGGAAAGTTTGCCGCAAAATAAAAGCGGCTCTGCCGATGCGTGAGTCGGCAAAGCCGCCTTGTTGACTTGGCTTCTTTCAGACTGTCCGAATGTCGGGATAGGTGAAGAATTCTTTCATCACATGCCAGATGCGATGGCGATTGATGCCAAGCACAGCGACATGCGCGACGCCCTTCATCATGGCGAACTGCTTGTCCTTGTTGGGCAGCAGCGCGAAGAAATCCATCAGCTCTTTTTCAGTCGCATTGCCATCT
>CAIZGQ010000792.1 GCA_903932565.1 uncultured Hyphomicrobiales bacterium | reverse complement strand
GCCTTCACCTCTGTTGCGAGCTCCGCCAATGTGGGGCTGGCGCGGTGGCGTGGGCGGGGCAGGTCCACGCGCCGATCGGCGCGCACTTCACCGGGTTTGCCGCCCAGCGCCACGACGCGATCGGCGAGATAGACCGCTTCATCAATGTCGTGGGTGACAAAGAGAATCGTCTTGCCGGTTTCAGCTTGGATGCGGATGAGTTCATCTTGCAGATTTTCGCGCGTGTTTACATCGAGCGCGCTGAACGGCTCGTCCATTAACAGGATCGATGGCCGCACCGCCAGCGCGCGCGCCAGGGCCACGCGCTGCCGTTGTCCGCCGGAGAGCTGGTGGGGCCATCGGCCTGCCATCTCGGCAAGGCCCACAAGCGTGAGGGCGGCGCGCGCCCGCTCCTCGCGCTGCGGACGCGTCAGGCTCGTCTTCTCAAGCCCGAAGCACACATTGGCCAGTACGCGCCGCCATGGCAGCAGGCGGGCATCCTGGAACACCAGAGCGAGCGGTCGGTCGGCAGCGGGGTCGGGTGTGAGTGTTACGGTGCCAGAGGTCGGCATCGCCAGCCCCATCAGCACGCGGAGCAGCGTGGATTTGCCGACGCCGGACGAGCCGACGATGGCAATGAATGCGCCTTTGGGAATGTCGAGATCGAGGCTGCGCAAGACCTCCGTCGTCTGGCCGTCCTGCTGAAAGGACAGGCTCAGATTGCGGATCGCGATGATCGGAGCGGCTTGAGGTGGGGCCGGTTTGACGGGCATGGTCAGGCCTTCCATTGCAGAAGGCGGTTTTGCAGGAATATGAAGCCGACATCCATGATGCCGTAGAGCATGGCCATGGTGAGCATGTAGACAACGACAATGTCGGTCGCGAGCAGGCTGGAGGCTTGCATCATGCGGCTGCCAAGCCCCGTGACGCCTGATAGCTCTGCGGCCACGACGGCCATCCAGGCCTGCCCAAGGGCCGTGCGCAGCCCCACCAGAATGCCCGGCGTGGCACCCGGCAGCAGCACTTTCACAAGGCGCTCTGGGCCCGAGTTGAAACCGAAGGCGGCCGCCACTTCCACAAGATCCCGATCCACCGCGCGGATGGCGCCTGCGCCAGCGAAAAAAGCGATCCAGAAGACGCCGATGGAGATGATGAAAATCGCGTTCGCCTGCTCGACGCCAAACCAGATGATCGCGAACGGGGCCCAGGCGAGGTTTGGGATCGGCCGCAACAGCCGCACCACCCATGCCAGCGTATCGTCAAGACCACGGTACATGCCCGACAAAACACCGAGCATCGTTCCAAGTCCTGCGCCCCAGATGAAGCCGAGCACATAATGGCTGAGGCTGAGGCCGACATATTCGATCCACAAACCCGTCCGCACTTCGCGCATGAAAGCTGCGGGAATGGCGCTGGGTGGCGGCAACAGACCGTTGTTGACGAGGCCCAGACGCGGCACGGATTCCCAGATCAGCAGGAAAGCGATCAGGCCGAGCGCCGACAGCAGCATGGAATGGGTTTTGAACGGTCGGGCGCGCACGGCAAGTCTCGGTGTCAGCGGGGCGGCGCAAATGCCGTGCGGCCTTTTAGGGCTTTGGCGGCGCAAGGGGAAGCGGGCCGCAGCCAGCAGCCTTAGCGAACGGGCGTGTCGTTTGCCTCGAGCACTGCGCCGGCAAGGTAGAGCGAGCCTGCAATGAGGATGCGCGGCGGGGCAATCCAGGCGCGGGCACTGAGGTAATCCATCGCCTCGCCAACGCCTTCCACGGCGGCGGCCGCAACGCCCATGGCGCGGGCCGCGGCAGCGACTTCGGCACTGGTCCGGCCGGCGTGTTCGCCGGGAATCGGCACAGCGATCACTTCCTGCGCGAGGCCCTTGAAGGCGGCGAGAAAGGCAGCCGTGTCCTTGGTTGCCAGCGTTCCGCAGATCAGGATCAGCGGACGTGACGAATGATCCTCCATGTCGGCCATGGCTTCGCTCAACGCACGCCCGCCGGCCTCGTTGTGGCCGCCATCCAGCCAGACTTCCGAGCCCCAGGGCGCGCGGTCGGTGAGATCACCAGCGGGCAGTTTTTGCAGGCGCGCCGGCCACTCGGCCTGCAACATGCCTTGCTCGATGGAGGCGTGCGAAAAGTCCGGCCAAAGCTCGCGAAGGGTTGCGATGGCGCTGGCTGCGTTTTGATGTTGATGCCGTCCGGCCAGGCGCGGCAGCGGCAGATCGAGCAGCCCCTTGCCGTCTTCATAAACGAGACGCCCATGTTCTTCGCGCGCGGAATAATCCTGGCCGCCAAGTTGGATCTCGATGCCAAGCCGGGCCGCTGCGCGTTCAATCACCGGCAGAGCCTCTGGCGTTTGGGCAGCGACAATTGCCGGGGCTCCGCGCTTCAAAATACCGGCTTTTTCAAAGGCGATTTCGGCAATCGTCTTGCCCAGAAATTCGGGATGGTCCATCGACACCGGGGTGATCACCGTCGCTTTGGGATGATCGATCACATTGGTGGAATCAAACCGCCCGCCAAGGCCAACTTCCAGAAGCACGATATCGGCTGGCACCTGTGAAAACAAAAGAAACGCCGCAACGGTGGTGATTTCAAAGAAGGTGATGGGCTCGCCACCATTGGCAACTTCGCAGGTTTCCAGCGCCGCTGTCAGCATGTCTTCGCTGACAAGCTTGCCGCCGCCGGATGCCGCGAGACGTATGCGCTCATGAAAGCGCACAAGATGCGGTGATGTATAGGTGTGCACGCGACGGCCATCGGCCTCCAGCATGGCGCGCAGAAACGCGATTGTAGAGCCCTTGCCGTTCGTGCCAGCGACATGAATGACAGGCGCTATTTTGCGCTCCGGATTGCCGAGTTTGGCGAGCAATGCTTGGGTCCGGCCAAGTGACAGATCAATCTTGCGGGGATGCAGAGACAACAGCCGCGTCAGGATCGCGTCTGACGGCGCCATCATCGAGCCATGCTCTGAACCAAAACCTGAACCATTGATTTGCATCGTCAGGCTGCGACCGGCTGGTCCGTCGTGCGCATCAGCAGCGCACAGACACGTGCCAGCGTATCGCGCATCTCAAGCCGCGAAACGACCATGTCGACCATGCCATGGGCCTGCAGATATTCCGCGCGCTGGAAGCCTTCCGGCAAACGCTCGCGGATTGTTTGTTCGATCACGCGGGCGCCTGCAAAGCCAATCACGGCGCCGGGTTCTGCGATATGGACGTCGCCCAGCATCGCGTAAGACGCCGTCACGCCGCCGGTTGTCGGATTGGTGAGCACGACGATAAACGGCAGGCGCGCCTCGCGTAACCGCTGCACCGCAACAGTGGTGCGTGGCATCTGCATCAAAGAGAACATGCCTTCCTGCATGCGGGCCCCGCCCGAAGCAGTGAAGATGATGAACGGTGTACGCTTTTCCACCGCGCGCAGCATGCCGGTGATGATGGCCTCGCCCGCAGCCATGCCGAGCGTGCCGCCAAGAAATGCAAAGTCCTGCACCGCAACCGTGACGGGCAGGCTTTTCAAAAGACCGCTGGCCAGAAGGATCGAATCCTGCGCGCCGGTCTTGGTGCGGTAATCTTTCAGACGGTCCGAGTAGCGCTTGATATCGCGAAATTTCAGCGGATCGGAGGGCACATCCGGCGTGGCGATATCGTCATAGGTGCCGCCGTCGAACAAACTGGCCAGACGCTGCTTGCCGGGGATCGCCATGTGATAGCCAGAGCTCGGCACCACAAAGAGATTGGCCTCGATGTCCTTGTGGAAGACGAGCTGTCCGCTCTCAGGGCATTTGACCCAAAGATTTTCAGGCGTTTCCTTTTTCAGGAACGAGCGAATTTTTGGCGGAACGACGTTCGACATCCAGTTCATACGCAACATCCTCTGTCGAATTTAAGTCTTTTAAATGTTGACGTCAGCCACGCCGCGCCGCGCGCACGCCGTCGGCCAACTCGGCCACCAGTGTCGTCACAGCTTTGATCGCAGCTTCGCCACCGTGATCCTGCGCGTCGAGCGTCTGGCGCAACGCATCAATCAGAGCCGAGCCAACAACGACACCATCGGCATGCTCGGCAATGGCTTTCGCGTTTGCAGCTGTCTTGACACCAAACCCGACCGCAACGGGCAAATCGGTATGGCTCTTTATGCGCTTCACGGCGGTGGACACAGCGGAATAATCGGCAATGGCAGCACCCGTGATGCCCGTCACCGACACGTAATAAACAAAGCCTGACGTGTTGGTCAGAACTTTTGGCAGGCGCTGGTCGTCTGTCGTGGGCGTCGCGAGGCGAATGAACTGCAACCCAGCTTCCATAGCGGGCAGGCAGAGTTCATCGTCCTCTTCGGGGGGTAGATCGACGACGATCAGGCCATCGACGCCCGCGGCCTTCGCATCAACTAGGAAGCGCTCCACGCCATAAACGTAGATCGGATTGAAGTAGCCCATCAGGACGATGGGGGTGGTGGAGTCGGACGTCCGAAACGCATCAACCCGCGCCAGCGTTTTCTTGAGCGACATCCCTGCCTTCAGCGCGCGCAACCCAGCCGCCT
>CAIZGQ010000791.1 GCA_903932565.1 uncultured Hyphomicrobiales bacterium | reverse complement strand
CTCTGACGACTGCAGTGAGAGAGCCCTATCACGGGCTCCTGCGGAGGAAACAGCCATCATGTTGGATGCGCTCGCCATCATTCTGGAGAAGCCGGAGCATCTGTCGCTCTCGCGCTTGCCCCTGACGCCTCCCGAGGCGGATGATGTCGTTGTTCGCACCACATGGTCCGGCATCAGCACAGGTACAGAACGCCTGCTGTATTCCGGCCGCATGCCCGCTTTCCCCGGCATGGGTTATCCGCTGGTTCCCGGATACGAGAGCGTGGGCATCATCGAAGACGCAGGCGCCTCCACCAGTCTCAAGGTTGGTCAGCATGTGTTCGTGCCCGGCGCCCGTTGCTTTGGCCCGGTGCGCGGTTTGTTTGGTGGTGCGGCCTCACGACTTGTCGCCAAGGCGGCCCGTGTCGTTCCCATTGCGGATGAATTTGCGGATCAATCGATCCTGATGGCGCTGGCCGCGACCGCCTATCATGCCCGCGTTGGTGTGATGCCGGGCGGCGGTGATCTCATCATCGGCCATGGTGTTCTGGGTCGGCTTCTTGCGCGACTTGCGGTGCAGGCTGGTGGCGAGCCGCCGACCGTGTGGGAGCGCAATCCCGCCCGCGCCGATGGGGCGCAGAATTACAACGTGATCGCGCCGGAAGATGATCCGCGCCGCAATTACAAGACGATCTTTGATGTCAGCGGCGATGGCAACATTCTGGACGAGCTGATTTCACGTCTCGCACCGGGTGGCGAAATCGTCCTCGCCGGATTTTACGACACACTGACCTTCACCTTCCCGCCCGCCTTCATGCGCGAAGCGCGCTTGCGCGTGGCCGCTGAATTCAAGGACGGCGATCTCCTGGCTGTGAAACAGCTTGTGGAAAGCCATAGCCTTTCACTCGATGGACTCATCACCCATCGCCAGCCCGCATCGAATGCTGCTGCCGCTTACAAGACAGCATTCAACGATCCTTCCTGCCTGAAAATGGTTATCGACTGGAGTTTATCCGCATGAGTCTCGAAACGGGATTTCTCACCGCCGATGAAATCGCAAACCCGCCCGCGCATGCGTTGCGCGCCGAAGCCGCCATCGAGCCCGATCCGGTTGCCACCAAGGTGACCAAGGAAACGCAGATTATCGCCATCTATGGCAAGGGCGGCATCGGCAAGAGTTTTACGCTCGCCAATTTGTCTTACATGATGGCGCAGCAGGGCAAAAAAGTCCTTCTGATTGGCTGTGATCCCAAAAGCGATACGACATCGCTGCTGTTTGGCGGTCGCGCTTGCCCCACCATCATCGAAACATCGACCCGCAAGAAATTGGCCGGCGATCAGGTTGCTATCGGCGACGTCTGCTTCAAGCGCGATGGCGTCTACGCCATGGAGCTTGGTGGTCCGGAAGTCGGGCGCGGCTGTGGCGGACGTGGCATCATTCATGGCTTCGAGCTTTTGGAAAAGCTCGGCTTCCATGATTGGGGCTTTGACTATGTGCTGCTCGACTTCTTGGGTGACGTGGTGTGCGGCGGCTTTGGCCTGCCGATCGCCCGCGACATGTGCCAGAAGGTGATTGTCGTTGGTTCCAACGATCTGCAATCGCTCTACGTTGCCAACAATGTGTGCTCTGCGGTTGAGTATTTCCGCAAGCTCGGCGGCAATGTCGGCATCGGCGGCCTTGTGATCAACAAGGATGATGGCACCGGCGAGGCGCAGGCCTTTGCAGCGGCGGCCGGCATTCCGATCCTGGCGTCGATCCCGGCGGATGAAGATATCCGTCGCAAAAGCGCCAATTACGAAATCATCGGTCGGCCGGAAAGCCAGTGGGGTTCGCTATTCTCCGAACTCGCGCTGAACGTGCACAACGCGCTGCCGCATCGCCCGACACCCCTGACTCAGGACCAGTTGCTTGGCCTGTTCAAAGGCGAAGCTGTGGGCCGTCACGTGGTGCTCGACCCGGCAACACACGAAGACATGTGTGGCGTGTCGCTGGTGACCAAGCCATCGCTCGAAGTGATCTACGAAGAAGTCTGAGTTTGAACGGCAGTCCGATTGAAAGTGTTTGCATGAACGAGATCGCATCCCATTCAAAGCTGAGCGGCGCACCGGTTGAGGCGAGCACCGTGAGTGTTGATCTCGCGGCATCCGCCAGCGCGATCAATGTCGCAGCCACGAAGACCGATGGACTTGGGTGTCATTCCGGCAAGGACACAATGCGCGAAGCGGCAAAATCCGCCGGCATGAGCGAAACATTGGAGCGCTATGCCAAGGATTATCCGGCTGGCCCGCATGACCAGCCGCAAAGCATGTGCCCGGCGTTTGGCTCGCTGCGTGTTGGTCTGCGCATGCGCCGCACAGCGACGGTACTTTCGGGCTCCGCCTGCTGCGTTTATGGACTGACCTTCACGTCGCATTTTTATGGTGCGCGCCGCACGGTTGGATATGTGCCGTTCAATTCCGAGACGCTCGTCACCGGCAAGCTCTTTGAAGATATCCGCGAGTCCGTGTTCAATCTTGCGGACCCGGACAAATATGACGCGGTTGTCGTCATCAATCTGTGTGTGCCGACAGCCTCCGGCGTGCCGCTGCGCTTGCTGCCCAAAGAGATCAATGGTGTTCGCATCATCGGCATCGATGTGCCGGGCTTCGGCGTACCGACCCATGCGGAAGCCAAGGATGTGCTCGCTGGCGCGATGCTGAACTTCGCGCGCCTCGAAGCGCAGAACGGCCCGGTGCAGGCGCCGCGTACAGCCCGCAGTGGCAAGCCGACCGTGTCATTGCTGGGCGAAATGTTCCCCGTCGATCCCGTGATGATCGGCAGCATGCTTGATCTTTTAGGCCTTGCCGCTGGCCCCGTGGTGCCGACACGCGAATGGCGCGAATTATATGGTGCGCTGGATTGCGCAGCGGTCGCTGCAATCCACCCATTCTACACCGCTTGCGTGCGTGAGTTTGAAGCTGCCGGCCGCACCGTCGTTGGCTCAGCGCCGGTTGGCTATGAGGGCACCGCCCGCTGGCTTGAATCCATTGCGTCCGTTTGCAACGTGTCGAGCGATTTGGTGGATGCTGCCAAAGCGAAACTGCTGCCTGCCATCAAGGGCGCTTTGGCAGCCAACCCCATCAAGGGCCGCATCACGCTGTCGGGCTATGAAGGCTCGGAGCTGATTGTCGGACGCCTTCTTGTCGAGTCGGGTGCAGATCTGCGCTACGTCGGCACGGCCTGTCCGCGCACGCGCTTCTCGAGCGAGGATCAGGCCTGGTTAGAGGCCCATGGCGTGCAGGTGCAGTTTCGCGCTTCGCTCGAAAACGATCTTGCCGCCATGCGCGAATACAAGCCCGATCTCGCCGTATGCACGACGCCTGTGGTCCAGAAGGCAAAAGAACTCGCCATTCCAGCGCTCTATTTCACCAATCTGATTTCGGCGCGCCCGCTGATGGGTGTGGCGGGTGCGGGCTCGCTCGCCAAGGTCATCAACGCTGCCATCGGCAACCAGCATCGCTTTGACGAGATGAACGCGTTCTTTGAGGGCGTCGGCAAGGGTGACGCCGCCGGTGTCTGGGAAGAAATCCCAAGGGAACGCCCGGAATTTCGCAAGAAGCACCGAGCCAAGATGGCAGCCAAGCCTGTTGAGGAGATGGGCTCATGTTAGTCCTCGACCACGATCGCGCTGGCGGCTATTGGGGCGCCGTCTATGTGTTCACGGCCATCAAGGGCCTGCAGGTTGTCATCGACGG
>CAIZGQ010000790.1 GCA_903932565.1 uncultured Hyphomicrobiales bacterium | reverse complement strand
TGTTTTCATTTGAGTGCTGGCCATTACACGAGATGCACCAGCCTGTCGACGGCTTGGCCGCAAAAATCTGCCGCAGGGCTCGCCCGGCAGCTAGCTTTGCGGACTTAGGGGTGTTGCAAGGCCCGGGATTTGGGCCGGACTCTCAACGGCACTGTCGGGGCTGTCCTCGCCCCAGAAGGGTGCCATTTCCGCCATGACACGCGCGGCGGCCGCATGGGCACTGGCTCGCTTGCAATACGTCGACAGCAGCGGATAGGCCTCGAGCAGATCCGGCTTGTTGAATGCGCCACTCACCTTGGGCAGCATGTAAAGGGTTGGCAAAAGAGCACAATCGGCCAGGGAAAACTGCTCGCCCACAGCATAGGTGCCCTCCATCAGGTAAATCTGCATGGAGGACAAACCGCGCACGAGCCGCGTCAGCCACATGTTGACCGTTTGCTCATTGTGAAACGCAGGATCGGTCTGCTGCCAGATTTCCACCAGCGGCGTCATGATCTGAAGCTCTGCGATGCGCTGCATCAGGCGCACGCGGGCCCGCTCCTCTGGGCTCGCCGGGCGCAGTGGCCGCATGGGAAAGCGGTCTTCTAAATATTCCATGATCGCGCCCGATTCCGGCAGGGGCGTCCCGTCATCCAGCATCAGGCAGGGAATGGTGCCCAGCGGATTGATGGCGGAATAGCGCGTGGAGCGAAGCCCACCGGGCGGCGGGGCGATTTCGATGGGCAGATCCTTGGCGTAGATTGCCAGCCGCACCGGTGCCGAAAAAGGCGAAGAATCTTCACTGTGAAGGATCAGTCCGGGAGTTATCATACAATTGATCCAGAAATCGGGGCCGGACAGGTCTTGCGCGAAGGGCAAGGTCCTGCGCGAAGGGCTCGGGTGGGTGCCCGAATCGCAGCCAGGCGTGTGTCTAGGAGGACATCGTGCCTGTTTCATGGCTGCCGTCGTGGCTTGTTTCATGGCTTGGCCAACGCGGTCACATTCCACTCCCGCATGAACATTGCAAAGCCCCCAACCCGGCTGTCCTGTCGCGTTGCAGCCAGACTTGGAACGCCCTATCGTCTTCCATCATTTGCCCCATCAATGAGGACGTCCGATGAACTTGCTTCCCGCCAATATGCGTTTCGGCAACCGGCAGTCTGTGAAGCGGCTTGAAGATTTTCGCCTGCTCGTTGGGCAGGGCAATTATGTCGACGATCATCCAGCGGAAGATGCGCATTGGGTCCATATCCTGCGCTCGCCGCAGGCCCACGCGAAGATCCTGTCGATTGACACGAGTGTTGCTTCAAAAATGCCCGGCGTGATGGCGATCTTCACGGGCGCTGATCTTGTTGCCGACCAGGTGAAACCCATTCCAACCGTGCCGATTTTCAAGCGCGCCGGTGGAGCGGACATGGTCTATGAGGCGCGCCGTGCGCTCGCCCACGAGGTTGTACGCTACGCGGGTGAAGGCGTTGTGGCGGTTGTCGCCACCTCTCGCGCGGCGGCGCAGGATGCTGCCGAAGCTGTGGTTGTGGACTACGAAACATTGCCCGCCGTGACGGATTTGCGCGCGGCCGTGCAGCCGGGTGCGCCTGTCGTTTGTCCCGCAGCATCCGACAACATTACGGCCGAGATGCAGTATGGCGACGAGGCCGCAGTCGAGGCCATCTTCGCGTCAGCGGCGCACACGGTCTCGCTCGATATCGTCAACCAGCGCCTTGTGCCGGCTGCCATGGAACCGCGCAGCTCATTCGCCTCGGTCGAGGCTGAGACAGGCCGCATCATTCTCAACGTTCAGTCCCAGACGCCCACATCCACGCGCGATATTCTGGGTGGCGCGATCCTCGGCCGTAAGCCCGATTCCATTCAGGTAAAGGTCGGTGACATTGGCGGCGGCTTTGGCCACAAGACGTCCGTGTACCCGGAAGACGTCGTCGTGTCCTACGCGGCGACAAAGCTTGGCCACACGGTGCGCTGGCGCGGCGATCGCACGGATGATTTCGTCAGCGGCACCCATGGCCGCGATCTCTTTTCCCACGCCGAGCTGGCATTGGATGCAGAGGGCAAGATCCTCGCCTTGCGGGTGAAGTCGCTGGGCGGCGTCGGCGCTTATCTCACCGGGACCGGTGTGATGATCCCGCTGATCCTCGGGCCCTTCGTCTCGACGGGCACGTACCACGTCCCGGCGATCCGCTTCGATATCAAGGCGGTGATGACGCACACCGCACCGGTGGGTGCCTACCGTGGGGCTGGCCGCCCGGAAGCGATCTTCATCATCGAGCGCCTGCTCGACACAGCTGCCCGCAAGATCGGCATGGACCCGCGCGATATTCGCAAGGTCAACTACATCCGCCCCGATCAGATGCCCTACAAGAACCCGGTTGGTCAGGTCATCGACAGCGGCGCGTTCGGCGATCTGCTGGATCGGGTGTCATTGGAAAGCGACTGGAAGGGCTTTGAGGCGCGCAAGGCAGCTGCCACCGCGCGCGGCAAGCTCTATGGTCGCGGCCTTGCCTCCTATGTCGAGTGGACCGGCGGCAATGCCCTTTCTGAATTTGCCACATTGAAGGTGACCGCCGATGGCCGCGTCATCCTGCTCTCGGGCACGATGGCGATGGGGCAGGGGCTGGTCACAAGCTACGCGCAGCTTCTGGCCGGCGCCCTCGAAATCCCGATTGAAAAGATCGAGATCGTGCAGGGCGACACGGATCAGGCGCGGGGCTTTGGCTCGGTCGGCTCCCGCTCGCTGTTCATGGGCGGTGCGGCGGCTGCAACCGCGGCCCATGACCTGATCGAGAAGGCGCGCGAAAAGGCCGCCAACAAGCTCGAAGCGGATGTGGGCGACCTCGAATACCGCGCCGGCAAATTGGTGGTGGCCGGGACGGACCGCATGGTCAGCCTGTTTGATCTTGCCGGGGACGAGGAGGGCGATGTGCTCGCCGTGACCAGCGAGGGCAAGGCCGACGGGCCGAGCTATCCCAATGGCAGCCACGTGGTGGAAGTCGAGATCGATCCTGATACGGGCGTTGTGCAGGTCGTGCGCGCCACCAGCGTGGACGATGTCGGCATTCCAATGAACCCGATGATCGTTGTGGGTCAGGTCCATGGTGGCATTGCGCAGGGCATTGGCCAGGCGTTGCTGGAAGGCGTTGCCTATAGCGAAGACGGGCAGCTGCTCACCGCGAGCTTCCAGGATTACTGCATGCCGCGCGCCGACGATGTGCCGTCGTTCGACGTTAATCTGGACGATCGCGCGCCGTGCCTGACCAACCCGCTGGGCGCCAAGGGCTGCGGTGAATCCGGTGCCGTGGGCGCGCCGCCCGCCGTCGTGAACGCCGTGATCGATGCCTTGGCCTCGCGTGGTGTGACGACGCTGGACATGCCGATCACAGCCTCCAAGGTCTGGCACGCCCTGCACGGTTAAAGCGCTGGCTGCTGGCGCTCCTTTGCGTCAGCGGCCGCCGGTTGCGCCGGATTTTGACATCTCGACTGAGACGTTGCCGCCGATCTTCACGCAGGTGTTGGAGGCGGCGACATAGATGAAACCCTGCCCGTATTGTTCGCAGGATTTGGTTTCCTGGCGCATGACAGGTGCCGACTTGCGGGAGGACGGCAGGTCTTCGGCAAAAACGCGCGTTGCCGTGAGATTTGTCGCGGTCATCCCAACGAAGGCCAGACCCAGGACCTGTTGTGTCCAACGCTTCTGCATCCTGCTGTCTCCCGCCTTGCGCACCGGTCTATCCCTTGTGTTGTTGCCTGTCTTGCGGCTCTGTTTTGCTCGCCCATGGCCTGGGGTCAATTGGCAGCTGGCGCACGGCAAACCCACATGGGCGGCGCGGCCACCTTGCCAAACATGCCTGATTTCGGCTATTTTTGGAATTGACCTGCAAATGGGTCATTGACGAGGACGCCTGTGGCCAATTCTGCCACCCATCAGTTGACGACGGACGCTGCAGGCTTTGCCGCAGCGCCGCGCTGCTGTGCGTCTCTCAGCCTCGGCCTTCTTCTCCTTAGCCGCCCCTGAGCGCCGGCCGGGCTTTGCCCGGGCGATCAGGGGGTGACGGATTGAAGTTAGACCAGACCAGCGCCAACGCAGCCCAATTGACAGGACGTTCCCCGTGACCACGCAGAATTCCGCACATCCCACGCCATCCGCCATCGCACCCGTGTCCGACAAGGACCGCGTGCTGATTTTCGACACCACCCTGCGCGATGGCGAGCAATCGCCAGGCGCATCCATGACGCTTGAAGAAAAGCTGGAGGTGGCAGACCTCCTCGATTCCATGGGCGTAGATATCATTGAGGCGGGATTTCCCATCGCCTCGGAAGGCGATTTTGAAGCGGTGTCAGCCATCGCCAGGCGCGTCAAGAATGCGACAGTGGCTGGCCTCGCGCGGGCGTCGTTCAAGGATATTGACCGCTGCGCCGAGGCCGTACGCCATGCCGCAAAGCCGCGTATCCACACCTTCGTCTCCACCTCGCCGCTGCACATGAAATACAAGCTGCAGAAAGAGCCCTCCGAGGTTCTGGAGATGGTGTCAGCGCAGGTGGCGCGCGCCCGCAACCAGGTGCCGGACGTGGAATGGTCGGCTGAGGATGGCACGCGCACAGAGATGGATTTTCTCTGCCGCTGCGTCGAGGCCGCCATCGCGGCCGGTGCCACAACCATCAACATCCCGGACACGGTCGGTTACACCGTGCCGGAGGAATACGAATACATCTTCCGTACCGTGCGCGAGCGCGTGCCCAACGCCGACAAGGCCATCTTCTCCGTGCATTGCCACAACGATCTGGGGCTCGCTGTTGCCAACACGCTGGCGGGCCTGCGCGGGGGTGCCCGGCAGATCGAATGCACGATCAACGGCATCGGCGAGCGTGCTGGCAACGCGGCATTGGAAGAAGTCGTGATGGCGCTGCGCACGCGTGCCGATGTGCTGCCCTATGGCAACCGGATCGACTCGACCATGTTGACCCGCGCGTCGCGTCTCGTGTCAGCCGTGACGTCATTTCCCGTGCAGTACAACAAGGCCATCGTCGGGCGGAATGCCTTCGCGCATGAGAGCGGCATCCATCAGGATGGTATGCTGAAGAATGCCCAGACCTACGAGATCATGACGCCGGAATCTGTTGGTGTGTCGAAGACCTCACTGGTCATGGGCAAACATTCGGGCAGCCATGCCTTCAAGGAAAAGTTGAAAGAGCTGGGCTACACGCTGGGCGATAACGCCCTGAAGGATGCCTTCAAGCGCTTCAAGGACCTCGCCGATCGCAAGAAGATTGTCTACGACGAGGATATTGAGGCCCTCGTCGATGACGAGATCGGGCATGCAGGGGAGCGCATGAAAGTCGTGGCGCTGACCGTGATTGCCGGCACCATGGGCCCGCAGAGTGCGACGTTGACCCTGGATATTGATGGGACACACAAGACCCACCAGGCCACCGGCAATGGCCCCGTTGATGCGATCTTCAACGCGATCCATGCGCTGGTGCCGCATAGCGCCGTGCTGGAGCTTTATCAGGTGCATGCGGTGACCGAGGGAACCGACGCGCAGGCAGAGGTTTCCATCCGCCTGTCTGAGGATGGCAAGTCTGTCACGGCCAAGGGTGCAGATCCTGACACCATGGTCGCCTCCGCCCGGGCGTATATCGCGGCGCTCAACAAACTGATGGTGAAGCGGTTGAAGACAAAGCCCGAAGCCATGTTGCAGAACCCCGGGCTGCGAGGCTCCGTCGCCTGACGGGCGTCACAGGTTTGATAAAAAACCTGCATCGGTCTGGACAGGGGGGTACGCGTTTGGTACACCCCGGCCGTCCGGTCCGATGGGGCTGCGGCAGAAGACGATGGGCGCATAGCTCAGTTGGTAGAGCAGCTGACTCTTAATCAGCGGGTCCAAGGTTCGAGCCCTTGTGCGCCCACCATTTTTCCATCGTATTGAACGACAGAGGCGACCCTTGCGGTCGCCTTCGTTGTTTTTGGTGTTTCGTCAGATCCAACCTTGCATGGGGTCTTTGAAATGGACGCGCTGGTTTCAAGGTTCTTTCGCGTTGATGACCCCCAGACCCACGACTTTGTGTACCCGATTCCGGATACGTTCTGGAGCCGGTTCTATGAATATGAGTGGACCAAGGCCTTCACGGACCCAAACGACACGTGCTTGGATGCAGCAAGCGGCGTTGTTCATCCGCTGCAATTTTATCTCGCCGACCATTGCAAGTCTGTCTACGCCTGCGACCTTGACCCACGCGTTGGCTCACGTCCGGCTATTGAAGCGATGATGCGAGACTGGAAGATTGATATGTTCGTCAATCAGGACAGGTACTTTTCAAATGTCCAGCGCACGGTTTGCTCGCTGACCAATCTCCCCTACGCTGATGCTTTCTTTGACAAGGTGTACTGTATTTCAACGCTTGAGCATCTGCGCGACCGCTTCAACCGCTATCCCGTCTTGCAACGTCTGACCCGTTATCTGAGACCGTTTTTACGCTCTGATATTTTCGATACGCTGGCTGAATTCAAACGAGTTCTGAAGACGGATGGAATGATTATTCTGACGTTTGATTATCCGCGCATCAATCTCGCCTATCTGACCAGGATTGTGGACGAACTCTGTCTCGTATTTTGTGGACCGGTGGATTTTCAGCTGCCGCCAAATGCCGTGACAGGCTCGGCGCGAAACCTGAATTGCTTCAGGGCTGTTTTGCGCAAGCGGGCATAAAACCTCGTTCTTCCTTAACGTTTGAGGCTGGCACAAGACAGCTAAGCCAGCCTGAGGCATGCCACGTCCGTTAACCCCTGATTAACCTTTTGCTCGGATCAGGGTGCATCCATGACGATTGTCCCGTCGCAGGTCGTTTTTGAAAGCCGGGACCTCTTTGTCCGCTGGCGCTCTCAATATCCCAAATTTGCTGCGCTGATTGATTCAGGCGCTGGCACAAGTGCGGCCTTGCGATATCTGGGCATCGCGCTTTGGCAGGATCAAAACCTCGACGAAGCGGCCAGTGTCATGGTCGCCAATGCCAGTCTGTGCCCGAACGACCCGCAAATTCTGGGGGAACTCGGCAGCCTTTTGAGCATGACGGACCAGAAGGACGACGCGCTGCACTATCTGACAGCATCGCTCAGCCTGGACGCCGGTCAGCCGCTCGTCTGGCTCAATCTTGCCGGCCTTTGCAATGAGATTGGCAACAAGGAGATGGCCGAGCACGCATTCCGTGCGGTGCTCGATATCAATCCGATGTCGGTTGATGCAACCACAGGTCTCGGACTTCTCTATCTGGAATCGCGCCGGTTTGCGGATGCCATCGCTTTTTTGCAAAGTGCGATCGCACAGGGCGCCAATGGCATGGCGATTTACGCATGTCTGGGGCAGGCGCATTATCTGCTCGGCGAATTTACCGCCGCAAAATATAGCTTTGAAGCAGCGCTGAATTTGGAGCCGAACCAAACCGCGATCATCAAGAAATTAAGCTACGCGCGACTGTTGGAGGCTTTGGTCGCAACGTCCGTGAGTGACGCCACAAAAATCTATTTTAGCAGTGCAGGGGCCCTCGCTGAGCCGATCAATGATGTGCTGCGCACCGCGTTTCAAATTCTCAGCGGCTATCAGCACACGGATGCTGCTGTTCGCGTCGGCGAAACGTTGCTCGCCATGTCACCCGGCGATCCTATCGTGACCTATCACCTTGACGCATTGTTGGGGCGGGCCCACACGCGCGCACCAGATGCCTATGTTGCGGCGTGCTTTGATAAATATGCGGCTACGTTCAATAAGCATCTCGTGAAGGTGCTCGACTACAACATTCCTGAAAAAGCCTCTTCAATGCTGGCGACTGCGGATCGCCGTTTTGAGCGGACACTGGATCTGGGATGTGGAACCGGCCTTGCAGCACCCCAGCTTCTTGCCGTCAGCGATACGTTGATTGGCGTCGATCTCTCCCCGCGCATGCTGGATGAGGCGCGCAAGCTGAATGTTTATGCTGAGCTTATTGAGGCCGAGGCGGTTGCTTATCTCAAATGTGAGACGGCACCGTTTGACCTCATCGCCGCGCTTGATGTGCTGGTTTATTTCGGCGATCTCGCGCCGCTGTTTCATTCGGTCGCCGCGCGTATCGAGCGGGGTGGAATGTTTCTGTTCTGCTATGAACTGGGCACAGGCGAGGGCTTCAGCTTTCTCGCCACGGGGCGCTACGCCCATGCGCCGAACTATATCGCGAGCCTCATCGAGTCCCGTTTTGAAGTTGTGTCTGATGTTGAGACGATCCTGCGTCTTGAGGTCAACAGCCCCATTGCGTCTCGCCTGGTGCTGCTGCGGCGCAGCTGACACATCCAACGTAATTCGCCTTCGCAGCAATTGACAGAGAAGGTCTCAGCCGCCACACGAGGAACGCGCCGCTAGCGGGCGCTGGAGTGTGCCCGTGTCAAAGCTCTCGTCGCGTTTTCTGCTGCAAGTTGTTGTGTTCGTCGGCTCGGCTGTCATGGCTGGGGTTGCTGTTGCTGAATGCGCCCTGCTGATCCGCTAGGCGCGTCAGAATTGCATGACGAGTTTTGCCCGGAACAACTGGCGCTCGAAATTATCCAGATCAAGGCGACCTGGCACTGCGCCGACTGCGTGACCCTCGATCTGCGGCGTCCAGACCACGTTCAGGGCAAGTTTGTCGGTGACCTTGTAGATCAGGGTCGGTCCCAGATAGAGGGCCTGTCCGGCATAGGCTGAAAACAGCGCCTTGTTGAAGGCTGCTTCCCAGCGCAACTCGCCACCCACCAATAGGTTTGGTTTGATCTGATAGGTCAGGGCGGTTGAGATATTTGTGCCCGAGAGCGACACCCATTGGCTGCGCAGCGGGACGCTTTGTTGGATCGCAGGCGCCCAGTTCAGATTGAAGCCCCAATACAATGTGTCGGGGATGACAACGGCATCGGCAAAGAGTTTGACCTCGCCGGTGAAACTGTCGCGCTGGATCCCCGTCACGGGCTCGACCCGCGCCCAGCGCGGCTCAAACGACAGCGAGACTGCAATTGGATTGCTGGCGCTTCGCTCGATGATCCGGTGAACAATTTCAGTCGAGATACCGTCAAAATCAATGCGGTCGTGGTCGAACGGGGCCGCTGTCACATTGACCGAGCGATGCCACGTGTTGAAAAACGATCCTGCAATCCACCAGTTTTCCGCAAAGGTCCGGCTGAACTCCACCTTGCTGGTGATGGAGCCGTAGGACCCATCGCGCTTGCCAGCGCGTCCGGAATTCTCAATCGCAAGGCCGGTATCACCGGGCTTTCCCACATCCGAGGGGGACGTGAAGCCGAAGATCTCATCGCCAGGGACGTCCGGAACGGAGGATTCGATGACTGCGCTGGCCCCCTTTGGGGATTTGCCAAGGTCCGCCGCGGAGCCCGGCACCAGTCCGAGAGCGACAAACAGTCCAACGAAAACATTTCTATTCGCAAATCGCATCGTGAAAAAAGGCGATAACCGCATAAAACACCCCTGAACTTCCAATCAGCTCTGACCTAGCGATCTGAACTTGCGTCGAGCAGGCCACACGCGCCACACAGGCGCGGGTTAATACGCCCCCTTTTTGCCGGTTCCAGCATAGGTGAATTCATAATCCAGTGTCAGTGGTGTGAACCAGGCACCCACACCTGTTTCCTTATCCACATGGCGGCCAAAATGGGCATGCGCACCGGGGGGTGAAATTTTCAGCGTCAGCTTGTACTTGCCGGGGCCCATCAGTTTCACGTTGTCACCGTAATGGGGCCCGTCATTGGCAACCATCTGCATGAACGGTCCTTTGATCACATTGGGATCGCCCGCCTTCGTCAGTTCGAAGCTGATGTCGAGGTAGGGAATCCAGTCGCCCTCTGCAAAGCCATTGGGATTGCCCTTGGCGGCTTTCACGTCCGCCTCAAGATGCACGTCCGACTCCTTGGCATCCCGCATCATGCCAGCCGGTTCCATCTCAATGGGCTGCAGATAGACCGCGCCGATCTCCATGCCGGCGACGTTCTTGGGCTCGCCAACGGGGTATTCTTTGGCGGCGAGCGGTGCGGTGGACGCCAATCCGAGAAGGGCGGCTGTGCCACAAACGAACATGAGGGTCTTTGACATGATGATCTTCTCCCGACAGCGGCTGGGCGAACCAAGTACAAACAATATATTCGCCGTTGATCTGAGACCTATGAGCCCGCCGGAACCAAGTCAATCGAACCGCAAAACATTGGAATTGTTCGAATTCCAGAGTTCAGCGCGAGCGCCTTGAGGCCCGGGACTGAAGGATCGCTCGCCAAAGCATCTGCTGATGCACATCACCGCAAAGGGTAAGATCGCGGTTCGTTAAAATTTGATCGAATAATTTCAGCCGCTTCTTACACGTCTTCGGTAGCGTCCCACCCAGTCAACATATCGTTTTACGATTTGAAGACCTGGCGATGTCTTGGCGCGCCCCGCCGAGAGCCCTCAATTGAGATATGCAGGTGCCGCTGTGAGTGCTTCTGTGACTGTCGCGTCGAGCGTTGCGTTGAAGGCGTCTCCCAACGTTTCTGGGGAACGACGCAAAACAGGTCGGCACAAGTCCTTGCTGGGCGCTCAGCTCATCCTGAACGCGCAGGGGTCTTCGCTGGACTGCTGGATCAAGAATATTTCCGAGGCAGGGGCGCTTGTTTTGCTTCCTGGGCCGACTGTTTTACCAAAGTCCGCGCTGCTGACGATTTCCAAGACTCAAAAGAAATATCATGCGGATATTATCTGGCAGACCGAACGGGAAGCCGGGCTGTATTTTTCGACCATAAATGAAGATCATCCGTTGGCCCGGCCGCAACGCATCGCCCAACTTGAAGCCGAAATCGAAAAACTCAAGACGCGCTTGCGGAATATGGAGCGCCGCGCTGTTGCACATGGCGTGCAGCATATCTTTGAAGATTAAGCGTTGCGACGCTGCACATCGCAGATAGGCCGATCATCGCCGTATTCAGATCAACTTGCCCCGCAATGAATATCGTTGCCTTTAAACGTGCCGTCCTCAAAATCACACGCGCATCTGTCGTAGCGTGATGATATTCCGCGCGTCAACGCAGGCGTAATTTGAAAATCATAAGTCACTCGAATTTTTATCGGTAAATATATTTATCTGTTCTTAAGTCAAACGGTTCATGTTCCGACATGAACCGTATCGCTTTACGT
>CAIZGQ010000789.1 GCA_903932565.1 uncultured Hyphomicrobiales bacterium | reverse complement strand
TTGTCATGACGGTGTCTTTGCACTCCTTCCTCGTTGGGCAGCCCTTCCGCATGCCATCACTGAGAAAAGCGCTTCAGCATTGCGTCAATCACCCAAAGCGCGAGCGCGCATGGTGGACGACGCCCGGCGCCGTTGCTGATCATTGTTATTCACTCGCCCCTGGCGTGATCCCAGGTGATGGACCTCGCTAAATATAAACTGTTTGAACTGCGTTTAAAAATCTAAGAGGTGAATCATGCGTTCAAAGCTTCTCGCCATAGCCGCAACAATCGGCATCATCACTGGGTATAATTCTGTGCGGGCGCAGAGTGTGGAGTCGCCCGACGTCAAGATCTCCTTGGATTGGGCATTTCAAGGCCCACAATCGATCTTTCTTTATGGTGCGGAACAAGGCGAGTTTAAAAACCGCGGCATCAATGTCACGATTGATCGAGGCAGCGGTTCAAATGACACGATCACGCGCGTGGCATCTGGTGCCTATCAGTTTGGTTGGGCCGACATTGCGACGATGCTGAAGTTCAATGCAGAAAATCCTGGCAAAGAACTCATCGCTGTCTATGTCACGGGTGGTGCTTCACCGCTTGCCGTGGTCACGGTTGATGGTCGTGGCATCAAGACGCCAAAAGATCTGGAGGGTCGCAAGCTCGGCGCGACGCCAGGAAGCGCTGCTCTCGCATTGTTCGATGCCTTTGCTGCAAGCGCTGGCTTCGACCCCAAGAAAGTGACTTGGCAAAACCTGAGCGGTGCCCTGCGTGAGCCGATGATGGTGCGCGGCGATGTGGACGCGGTTGCGGGCTTCACCACCTCAAGCATCATGAGCGTTGTGGAACTTGGCACGCCGCTCGAAAAGATCGTGACGCTGCGTTACAATGATTACGGCGTGAAACAATATGGCACAGCCATAATCGTGCGCCCGGATTATGCTGAGAAAAACCCAAAGACCGTCGCCGCAGTGATCAGCGCCATCAACGCGTCGCTGAAAGATGCCATTATCAATCCAAAGGCGTCCGTTGCTGCGATCAAGGCACGTGATCCCTTGGCCAATCCAGTGACAGAATGCATCCGACTGACAGAAGGATTGCAAACACTGACGTTGACGGATGATTTTAAGAAGAATGGAATCAGCACGCTGAATGCTGACCGCATGACGGCCTCCATCAAGGAGACACTCGACGCGTTCAACATCAAGTCGACTGTCCCCGCAGAAAAAGTCTTCAATCCGGCTTTCCTGCCGTCACAGACGGATCGAATGCCGCCGACGCTGGGGTCCTGCACCTGATCATTTGACAGACGGCATGACAAAGGCCCTGATGCAACTCCCAGGGCCTTTTTACCGTGCACCTCAGGCTCCGTCGGTGCTTCATCCCCTGTCGGGCACCAACGACCTATCTCCGGCGCTGCAAGGACCATGAGCAACAGACTGATCGTACCTTACGCTGTTGATACCTGGCGCGACGCTGATCTCGTCCCCGTTGGCAATAAATTGGCGAGGGATAAAATCCCGTCCGTCAGCATAAACCTTTCTTCGAATGGGCCCTTACGCTTAAACAACGCGCCTTACCCGCCAATCGCGATGTCAGCCGACACGCCAAAACTGTTTGATCATCTGCGCAGCATCTTCCATCAGATGTGCAAGCCTTGGGATAAGTTGTCTCACGCTTTTGTGGATGCTTATCTGGACTACTTGTTAGCGGAACTCGTGCGTGGTGATGCGGGCCTTACGGCGCGCGCGCGGCCATTTGAGGGTCTCTTTAAAAAAGAAGACTGGATTTATTCATCACCACGCCCACTTCCCCGCGCCCATCTGCCCGTATCCAAGGATGAGCACGGCGCGACGACAATCCAGGTGGATTTTGCGTTTTGGCTCGGCAGATATTTTGTCGCGGCGCTATTGCACGAAACATCTCTGTCGCCACTGAGGGCGCGCGAACGCCTCACACGGCTCATGGACTCCGGTATTCGCTGTGTTTCAGTCAGAGCTGCCAATCTTCGGGAGCCAGACACGTTGTTTCCAAGGCTTCTGGGTCGTCCAGCTTCGGAATTTTGGAATACACAGGCAATCCCAAGTGGACCATTTCCTGCAAATTTGCATGACGAATACGATTGAGACTAAGAAACAGCGCGCGGGACCAAAGCAAGCAGACTGTTCTTGAGGGCTGCTTCAGGGATATTGCGCGTGATGAAAACAATGCGGCTCTGTCGATCCTGATCCGGCCAACGCGGCAAGCGCACGATTGGATGCAACAGATGTTGAACACCGTGCACAACAATGGGAGCATCCTCCCCCTCAACATTGAAGATGCCTTTCATGCGCAACATGTCTTCGCCACGCAAAGACGTGATTGCCGCGAGCCATCTTTTCAAAGCTGACATGGAAATGGGCTGATCGAGAAAGATGCAGAAAGCATGAATATGTTCGCCATGGCGATTTGGATCGTCATGTGACGACGCTTCACGATGCCCATGATCATCGGCGTGCGCATGATCATGCGCGTGGTGCTGTGCAACGTCTTTTTGAAACGCATCTGCCGCAATCCATGCCAGAACGGTCTGCGGATCATCATGCCGCGCAACCACATGCGAAAACAAAACATCTGGTGAGATTTCACCGTTGGTCACGCTAATGCGCGCCGCGCCCGGATTGGTCTCACGCAATTTTGCTTCAAGCAGAGACCTTGAAGACTCATTTGCAAGATCAGCCTTTGTCAAAACAAGAACATCCGCGAGGGCCACTTGCTTCGACGCTTCCGGAAACCGGGACATCTGACTGGCAGCATTGACACAATCAACTGTCGTGACGACAGCGCGCAGTACAAACTTGTCCTTCAGCAAAGGCTCACTTGCCAAAGTCTGGAGAACCGGCGCGGGGTCCGCAAGTCCTGTCGTCTCAATTGCGACTCGTGAAAATGCGGGTATCTCATTCCGTTGCCTCTTGCCAACCAGATCAGTCAGCGTGTCGACGAGATCGCCCCGAATTGTGCAGCAAATGCAGCCGCTCTGCAGCACAAGCGTATTTTCCAGCGCCGTCTCAACAAGAAGATGATCAATTGCAATTTCACCAAACTCGTTGATCACAACCGCGGTGTCAGCCATGCCGGGATCACGCAGCAGATGATTGAGCAGGGTTGTCTTGCCGCTGCCCAAAAAACCTGTGATGAGCGTGACGGGAATTGCCTCCATGGTCAGAAAGTCATTTCGAGGGTGTAAAGGCCACCGGCAAACCGATCAACGGCATAAACCAATCCTGTATCGTCAACAAAGACGTCGTTGAACTGGATTGTACCTGCACGCGTGCCCTCCGGTGCTGGCGGCACGAAGGCCGCCACTTCCTTGGGCTGCAATGGATTTGAGAGATCGTAAGCCCGTACACCGCCGTTAAAAAAGGTCGAGAAAATCAGATTGTCCGACTTAAAGGAGGTCTCGCCCGGTCGATTTTCATGCAAATTGTGTGACCCATAGCGCCCACCTTTGCGCCCGTAAGTTTCAACGGCAGGCATTGGCAGCGTACTAATGGGCACAAGATTCGTCTCAACGCGTGCGTCCACAACCCAAGTGAGCTTGGGCCAGTCTGCGCCCAGATCCATCACGCATTCATCCGAGACAATCAAAAGATCCCGGCTGAACAGGGGGAGAACTGTGTGCGTGAACCCTGGATACGGCGGATGTGGGTTGAAATTCGAGATAACTTTTGGCGACCCGATATCGGAAATATCCAGAATGAATGCGCCACCGTCGAGATAACCAACATAAGCACGGTCTGGACGATCTGGATAAACGTTTGTGTTATGGGCCCGAAACCCGGAATCGATTGGCAACCGTTTGGGTGCCGGAGCCTCATCGCCCTCACGCGTTCCAGGCATCCACCACCGACCGATCTCCCGCGGCTTTGATGGATTTTTGACGTCAATGATACGGTAGGGCTGATCGTCCAATTGGTTGCGCGGCGTGAAATCGGCCGCACCCCCGGCGAAGTGAATCGTCTCGCCATCCACAAACCAGACCGCATGGACGCCACGCGAGTGCGGGCCAGAACAATCAAAAAAGCCGATGGACCTGGGCGATTCCGGAGTCGAGATGTCGAACAATTCGATACCAGCGGGCTCAAGGCCCGGCACCAGAACCTGATAGGCAACGGCCATGAGATTGCCGCAGGTCTCCAGTGAATTCGACCGAATTCGATTGTGAGGAAGCTCGGTTTGAACCACCACTTTCGGGTTCTTCGGATCGGTGACATCAACACCGGTAAAGTTCTTGGGTGGACCTTCGTGCGCCAACCACATGATGCGGCGACCGTCGGGCGCGATCTGCAGCGACATGCCTTCGCCAAGACCACCGAACCCCTGAAGCGTATGCTGCGACAGCAACTTGAATCCGTAAAGTTCGTCCGCCTTCATATGCCCCGCGCTCCCCTGATACTTGCATTCATTTTAGTGATCATCATTACACCACCACGCCTCTCAATCCAAGGCGCAGCGCATTTCAAGGCCACGTCTCAATCCGATGCGGTCGAAAGAGCCAAATCCAGCAGAGCGCCACCATTGAGGCCCTCCAGCATGCTGAAGTGGTGTCCGGGTGCATGAAGCACCGCTGGTGCATCCCACGCACACGCCATCTCTTGGGACTGACGCTTGAATTCGTCCGATTCCATGTGGCCCACTGCGAGGCCGACCGCCATATCCGCTGGTGGCGCAAAATGGATTGGTGACAGAGTCCGCACATTGTCATCGTTCAGGCCCAGCAATCGTCCAAACGGCAATAGCGAAATCGGCGCGAGATCAAAAAGTCCAGACAACAACAAGACAGATCGCAGCGAGTGGGATGCATGTCGCACTGCCATAATCGCGGCAAGATGGCCCCCAGCAGAATGTCCTGCAACGTGAATGCGAGTGCCATCAAGTCCAAGATTGTCGGCTTCATCCCGCAAGAAGCCCATGAATTTCGAAACATCCTCGACGATGCCGGACAATGATCGCTCCGGCGCCAGACCGTAATTCGGCAAGGCAACGGCAAAGCCAGCGGCCAGCATGCCCTGCGCAAATTGCGCATGCTGCAATTTGTCCGATGCCTGCCAATAACCGCCGTGCAGAAAAACCCAGACGGGCGGACGTTCAATCTTGGCGGGTTTGAAGAGATCAAATGTCTGGAAGCGCGCAGGACCATAGGCGATATCGAGGCCCGTGTGGCGTGCACGCATAGCAGAGCCATCGCGGCTCCA
>CAIZGQ010000788.1 GCA_903932565.1 uncultured Hyphomicrobiales bacterium | reverse complement strand
TTTCAAGTTTCGCGTGGATGCGCGACAGTTCGACTTCGTCACAATCGCCGCGCGCGATGACGGGCTGATTGGTGACAACGATCGTGCGGAATTCAGCATCATGCAGGCGCTTCACAGCCTGACCAGCATAGGGATAAAGTTCAAGATCCCGCGGCCGCGCAATAAATCCGTTGGGAACGTTGAGCGTCCCGTCACGGTCGAGAAACACGGCCGCCTGCGTCTGGCTGCGGCGTGCGCGCTCAACCATGCCGGACGCCAGGTGACGCTCGCCACGATCGAGCCTGTCAGGCGTGCCAAGATCCTTGATATATTCGAAGCTCTCATAGCCTTGCAGCCGACACCCCTTTGCAAGCATCGCGGGAAAGAGATCTTTTGCAAAATCAGAGGGCTCTGCCATGTGCGCGATGCGCGCGAGAGCGGCGCGCTCGACAATATAAAAAGCTGCATTGACGAGATTGCGAAGCCACATGTCCGGTTGATGCGGATACGGCCAAAAGCGTGTGATACGGCCTTGCGCGTCGATCTCAACGAGATCGGAATCAGCGGGATGATCGTTGGGATGCAGGAGCAGCGTAGCGTCCGCGTGTGACGTCAGGTGGCTCTGCCACATCGCGTCGGAATCAATCGCAAACAGCGTGTCGCCATAGACCACCAAGAACCGATCATCGAGGTGGTCCAGGGCGGCCAGCACAGCGCCTGCGGTGCCGCGCGGCTCACCATCATCAACGACCTCAATATCGATGCCGAAATTCGCGTGGCGGGCAAGAAAGTCACAGATCGCATCGGCGCGATGGTTCACCAGCACCACGATCCGCTGAAAACCCTGTGTGCGCAATTCTTCGATCTGTCGTTGCAAAAGCGGCTTGCCACAGACCAAAACCAGTGGCTTCGGCAGTCCGTTGAGGCGTGCAGCGAGCCGCGTGCCTTTTCCGCCAGCCAGAATGACGGCCTGCCGGGTCATGCTTTGAGGCCCGCCGCAATCATCGGAACGGCACGGGCAACAGCTTCGGCGGAGGAAAGGCGCGGACGCCATCCAAGATCCGCGAGTTTCGATGTTGAATAATAAAACCGGGGCACGTCTCCCACCCAGCCACGATCTTCCAGACCATAAACAATTGCGGCTTTTGGCGCGGCGTGGTTGCGAACGATTTCTGCGATCTCGCGGACGCTCAC
The DNA here is from genome assembly GCA_903932565.1 of uncultured Hyphomicrobiales bacterium. Classification (GTDB taxonomy): domain Bacteria; phylum Pseudomonadota; class Alphaproteobacteria; order Rhizobiales; family Beijerinckiaceae; genus Terripilifer. The sequence continues at coordinate 1,375 of CAIZGQ010000788.1, read as the reverse complement.
GCCCTGATCGCGCGGTCCGATGTTGTAAAGACCGTATCGCGCGTTGGACTCGTCAGCAATGAACAGCATTGCCTCAACAAGTTCATCCACATGCAGATAGGGCTTTTGCTGCGTCCCATTTCCCAGAACGTCCAGCCTATCAGGTGTCGACGCAAGCTTATGCAGAAAATCAAAAATGACGCCGTGGGTTGCTGGCGGCCCGATGACATTTGGAAACCGAAAGACATTGGCGCGCTGGAGGCCTGACTCAACGGCTGCACGGATCTGCGCTTCGGACGCAAGCTTCATGGCGCCGTAATTGGAAATCGGCAACGTCTGGTCGGTTTCTGAAAACGGTTTCGCGTCAGCGCTCTCGCCATAAACGGCAGAGGTCGATGCAAAATGGAGCCTCGATATGCCCTGAGTTCGCACATTCTGCAGAATGTGGAACGTGGTCAAAAATGTATCGCGCAGATCAATCTTGGGATCTGCGACGCCAGCCGCGATATCGGAATTCGCGCAGAGATGCCAGACCTCATCAATCGCCTGCTCACCGGCAACCGCATCAAATGCAGACTTGGCCGCCGTCTCATATGCAAGATCAGCTTTGAGAAAGCCAATATCCGTCGAAATATCCTGCAACCAGTCTTCACGGCCGCGTGACAGATTGTCGATGACGCTGACCCGGTCGCCGCGCGCCAGCAGGGCCCGGCACAGATTGACGCCAATGAACCCGGCCCCACCCGCGACGAGATGATGCTTGGAGGCCATGCCTCAAGTCCCTGATACGGGTGTGGGTTGCCGCGTATTGCGCAAATAGAGCCCCAGCGCATGCATGATGAGCATCATCACAAATGCCATCATGCTGCTGACCATCAGATAAAGCCCTGCAATGGCGTGATGATTTGGAATCACAAGGTCGGACGTGTAAACGAAATCGGCCTTGGTGAAATCAACCAGAAATCCACACAGCAACACAAAGCCCAACGCGAATGCGCCGAGGCCTGTGAGGATGGTGCGGTTATACGGCAGGCGCTTCAACCAAAGGGTGCGTGTGCGCCCGGTGGAATCATAAATGCAGCGCGCCAATCCGCCCGCAAGCCACATGTTGAGCCCGATCACCGATGCGATGAAACCGATCACCATGGAGTTCAACGACAGTGTGATGCTGCCGATCTCAACCGGACCAAAGGCAAGGCCAAGCACGAGTGCCGATCCCAGCCAAAACATCAACGCGCCGGGACGCGTCAGGAAGAAGTCCGCGCCAAACACGAACATGGCACGCAGATTGATCCATCCAGCTTCCCACGGACCCCAAAAGCCAGCGCGAATCATATGGCTTTCGCGCCCGTCCATGTCCTTTAAAAAGCGCACCGGCACTTCCGCCTGACGCAGA
>CAIZGQ010000787.1 GCA_903932565.1 uncultured Hyphomicrobiales bacterium | reverse complement strand
CTCATCCGCCCCAAAGCTTTCGGCAGGTTTCTCAGCAGGTATCTCGGCTGATGCGATGTCAGGCTTGGCAACGTCAGGCTCAGTGATATCAGGTGCGGCAACGTCAGGTGCCACCTCGTGGGCCTCAGCGTCGATAATGGGGGCTTGTCGAGGCTTGCCGCGGTTTGGCGCGGGTGGCGGTACGTCTGTCATCTTCACCTCTGACCGCTTCACGGAAGTTTTCCTTCCGTCCTTTTTTGCCATCTCGTCCAGCCCCGTCTTTTACCCAGGCTCTCTGCGAGCCTGACAATCCGACGCCACTTTAAACTACAGCTTATTACGCAGTGGTGACCGCAACGATAGCCCTGCCCAGCGCCACAGTGCGGCGTGCAATGTCCGCGTGCAGCAATTCCACCATCCGGCCGTCCAGCGAAATGGCTCCCCTGCCAGCGTTTTCCGGCAAATCGAATGCGCTCAGGATTTTGTGCGCCCATTCAAGTTCGCCAGCCGATGGCGCAAAAATTTCGTTCGCAACGCCAAGCTGGCTTGGGTGGATCAGCGTTTTGCCGTCCATGCCAAAGTCGCGGCCCTGCTCACATTCGGCGCGAAATCCCGCGACGTCGGCAATGTCGTTCCACACGCCATCCAGAATTTCGATATTGTTGGCGCGCGCGGCCGCGATACTCATGGACAACCAGGCGAGGAACGGCCCACGCCCTGGTACAAAGCGGGCTCGGGTTTCTTTGGCGAGATCATTTGTGCCCATCACAAACACATCGAGTCGCGAGGCGGGATCGCGCGCGGTGCGGGCAATGGACTCGATGCCCAGAATAGCGGTCGGCGTCTCAATCATCGCCCAAAGTCGGGTCTTCTCAGGGGCGCCCGCCTGCGCAAGCTGGCGCGCAGCCATCATGATATCGCCGGGCGAGGAGACTTTTGGGATGAGGATCGCATCCGCGCCGCAATCGGCGACTGCGGCAATGTCGTCGCGGCCCCAATCACTCGACAGCGCGTTCACCCGCACGACGATTTCCCGCTGGCCATAGCCGCCAGCCTTCACGGCGGCCGCAACCTGCAGGCGGGCAGCGCTTTTCGCGTCGGGGGCGACCGCATCCTCAAGGTCAAGGATCAGCGCGTCAGCGGCCAGCGTCCGGGCCTTGTCGAGCGCCCGGGCGTTGGAGCCCGGCATATAGAGCGCGCTGCGGCGCGGGCGGATCGACATCAAGGAAACTCCCAATACATTCAAATGTCACATTAGTCGTCCGCCTCAACCTGCGCCACCCTTCCTTAAGATGAGGCGCGCCCTTGCATTGCGAGGGTCTGAACCTGCGACGATTGACCTCTCGTTGCCCGCGCGGTGAAAAAGCCCATGGACAGGCTCGACCCCGCTCTTCATTGATGTCGTCGCTGCACCCGACAGGATCTTTGCCATGCTTGCCCGCTTGTTTCTTATTCCCGCCGGACTGGTGCTGGGCTCGGCAGCGGCGCTGGTGTTTCTGCCGCTGGCAACATTGTTTGATCCGGTGACGCGCGAGGCATGGGGCGCGTTCGGATCGGTCAACCTGTTCGCGGCGCTGGCCCATGGCGACGATGCGCTGCTGTGGAACCTCGTGAATCTGGGGGCGGCGATCTCGACAGCGCTGTTGGCCATCTGTGTTGTGCCGCTGCTCATCACAGCGCTGCTGGGCGAGGCTGCCCGGGTGCGATCCTACGTCTGGTATGCCGGGGCGGCGGGCGCTGTGGCTGCCATCATGCCCTACGTTTTGAGGGCAAGCCTGCACACGCGGGGCGGCGGCGACAAAGCCACGGCCGAGCCCACCTTCGTGATGCTGTTTTTCTTGACCGGCGTGTTGGCCGGGTCGGTTTACTGGTTGATTGCCGGACGTGGGTCCATGCGGGCTCAGCCGCGCCCGAACGTCTCGTCAAAGGAGTAACCGGACCCGCGCACCGTGCGGATCGGATCACGCTCCCGCACGCGCGACACGGCCTTGCGCAAGCGACCGACATGCACGTCCACCGTGCGCTCATCGATCTCGGCGGACAGGCCCCAGACCGCATCGAGCAATTGCGCGCGCGAGAACACGCGGCCGGGCTTTTCCATCAGGAATTCCAGCAGGCGAAATTCAGTTGGCCCCAAATGCAATTCGCGCCCGGCGCGATGCACGCGTCGTGTTTCACGATCAAGTTCGATATCACCGGACTGAAGCCGTGCGGCGATGCGCTCGGGGCGCGCCCGGCGCAACAAAGCGCGCACACGTGCCATCAGTTCCGGCACCGAAAAAGGCTTCACCACATAATCGTCGGCGCCAACCGAAAGCCCGCGCACGCGCTCGGATTCTTCGCCGCGCGCTGTCAGCATGATGATCGGCAGCGTCCGCGTGGCATCGCGGGCGCGCAGGCGGCGGCAGATTTCGAGCCCCGACACACCGGGCAGCATCCAGTCCAACACAACAAGGTCGGGGATTTGCTCTGCCAGCCGCAACTCGGCCGTGTCGCCGCGCTCTTCGCGGTCGACGATGTAGCCTTCCGCTTCAAGATTGTAGGAGAGCAGGAGCGCGAGAGACGCTTCATCCTCCACCACAAGAATGCGCGGCGCTGTGGAGTGCCCACGACCAACCGGGCCTTTGCCGGTGTCGGTTAGAACGCGCTCATCGCTCATCATCGTTGCGAACCTTCAGGTCAGGGCGCTGTGGCAGCAGCGGCCAACGCATCGACACCGCCGCGGGGACGGTCGACGGGAAGATTGCCGCCGGTGACAAGGTAGTAAACCGTCTCAGCGATGTTGGTCGCATGGTCACCCACACGCTCAATATTCTTCGTGCAGAACAGAAGATGCGCGCAGAACGAGATGTTGCGCGGATCTTCCATCATGAACGTCAACTGCTCGCGGAAGATGGAATCATCCAGCGCGTCGAGCTCGGGATCGCGTGACCAGACCGCCAATGCGCGCTCCACGTCGCGCTGTGCATAGGCGTCGAGCACTTCCTTGAGTTGCAGGGCCGCAATATCAGCCATGTGCTTCAGGCCAACGATGGCGCGCGGCACGCGCGTGTCGTTCGAAATGCGGATGACGCGCTTGCCGATGTTCTTGGCCAGATCGCCGACGCGCTCGAGATCACCCGACACGCGGATGGCTGCGACAATCTCGCGAAGATCAACCGCCATGGGCTGCCTGCGGGCGATGGTCAGGATTGCTTTTTCT
>CAIZGQ010000786.1 GCA_903932565.1 uncultured Hyphomicrobiales bacterium | reverse complement strand
GATCGCATCCTGTTTTCTGCGGACTGGCCGTTCGAGAACATGGACCATGCCGCCACCTGGTTCGACGCCGCGTCCATCAGCGAGGCGGATCGGTTGAAGATCGGCCGCACCAATGCGCAGAAACTGTTCAAGCTCGCCTGAGCGCGAACATGTTCTGGCGCATTGCACGGCCAGTGTGATTCCGTTTGACCTTGTTTTTGTCTCCTCTACGATCAGCACTTGGGGCGGCGTCGGACTACGTGCCGGGCGTCGCCACCGACATGCTGAGCTGACAAGCCTGAACAACAAAGGCTTGCAGTTCGCACTTGAAGGGGGAGGTTAAATATGACTGCAAATATGGGTTTTATCGCGCCTACCAAACGCGCCGGAGACCTCGCCGTTAACTCGCTCGATTTGTGCCAAATGGCCGTTCCCGACCTGAAGGTTGCCCAGCATTATTACGAAAACTTCGGCCTTGATGTTCGCGAGGAAGGCAATGGTCTGGGGCTCTACACCAAGAATCATGCGCATCGCTGGGTCAGCCTGAGCGAAGGGCCGCGCAAGAAATTCGGGGCCTTCACGTTTGGCCTTTTTGAGGAAGATTTTCAGCCCTTCGCGGCCCGCCTTCAATCGCTCGGTATTACGCGCGTCGATCCGCCAAGAGGGGCTGAAAGCAACGGACTCTTTTTCCACGATGCGGACGGGCATCTGATTGAGGTCAAGGTCGCACCGAAAACGTCGCCCGATACGAAGTCGCAATTTGGCAGTGTGAGTTCTGCATCAGGGTCGCGCGGCGCGCCCTATCGCAGCACCATGGGGCGCACGTTCCCGCGCCGCCTGTCGCACGTGCTGCTGTTCACGCCGGATGTTTCCCGGGCGGTTGATTTTTATTCCCGCGTGCTGGGGCTGCGCTTGTCAGATCGCTCTGGCGATATCATCGCCTTCATGCATGGAGCGCATGGAAGTGACCACCACATGGTGGCTTTTGCGAAATCACCATCACCCGGTCACCATCATTTCAGCTGGGATGTCGCGTCGATTTCCGACATCGGCACCGGCGCCATGCACATGCTCGAACAGGGCTACGACCGCGGCTGGGGCCTCGGGCGGCATGTGCTTGGCTCCAACTACTTCCATTATGTTCGCGACCCGTGGGGCAGCTATTGCGAATATTCAGCTGACATTGATTACGTGCCGGCCGATTACAATTGGGACGCTGGGGATCATCCCGCGCATGATTCCCTCTATGTGTGGGGGCCAAATCTGCCGGATGATTTCATTCACAATTACGAAGGCTGATCGCCAGGGCACCCAAGCAGGGCGCCCAAGCATAGAATTTGCATGCCGTTCGACACCCTGCGGCCGCCGTCGCCCGCACGTCTTGAAATTGAGAGAACGATGACTGGTCCCATGATTCCGCGTGAGCGCAGCGAGTTTTCCGCAATCGTTGATCGTCCGTCCATGAAGCTGCCGGGCGGGGCGCGGATTGTCATCTGGACCATCGTTAATCTTGAGGTCTGGGATATTGCAAAGCCCATGGCGCGGCAGGTTGTGCCAGCGCCCACCGGTGCAGCCTTGCTGCCGGACGTGCCAAACTGGAGCTGGCACGAATACGGAATGCGCGTTGCGGTGTGGCGCTTTTTTGATCTCTACAAGCGTCTGGGGATTGCGCCGACGCTCTCCATCAATGCGCGCGTCTGTGAAGATTATCCGCGTGTTGCGCAGCAGGCGCACGCGGCAGGCTGGGAGTTCATGGCCCACGCCTACGAGCAGGGACCGATCCACAAGGATCCCGACCAGCGAGTGATGATCAACAGGTCGATGGAGGTCATCCAGAAGACGACGGGCAAACGCCCTGTCGGCTGGCTCGGGCCTGGCCTGACGCAAACGCTCGAGACGCCGGAATATCTTGCCGAGGCCGGCGTGAAATACATTGGCGACTGGGTCTATGATGATGAGCCCACTGTGATCAGCACAGCAAAGGGGCCACTTGTCACGCTGCCCTATACGGTGGAGCTCAATGACATCCCTATGATGATGGTGCAGCATCACGAGAGCGATCATTTGCTGAAGCGTACTATCGACAGCTTTGACCGGCTTTATGCCGAGAGCGCTGGCCGGCCCAAGTTTCTGTCCATTGCCATTCACCCCTACATTAGTGGGCAGCCGTTCCGGATCAAATATCTCGAAGCCATCTACGACTACGTGAACAAGTTCGAAGGTGTCGTGCATTGGAACGGCGAGCAGATTCTGGACTGGTACAAGACGCAATTGCCGCCCGATGAAGCGGCAAAGCTGTAGGCCAACAGATGCTGGACAGCGACGCAAAGGCCATCGCGCAGATCAACGCGGATGCAGCGTCCTATCTGGACCTGTTGCGCAGCCTGCCGGATGGCGGGGCGCAGGCCAACGCCCTGCTGGCCCTTGCTCAAAATAACGACGCGAGTGTTGGCGCATCTGCCAGGTGCCTGACGTTTGAATCCTCGCCCTATGCTTTCGCGGCTTGGCTTGGTGGCTTGCCACATGGCGTCTGACATCGATCAACTTGATCTCTGCGGGCTCGCGGATGCCATTGCAGTTGGCGACGTTACCGCTGTCGCGGCGACAGAACATGCACTCGTGCAGCTTGAAGGCACCGGGCGGGCACTCAACGCCATTGTCCGTCTCGATGCGGATTTTGCCTTGGCGCAGGCTGAAGCGGCAGACCGTGCCCGCACCCGTGGCGCGCCGCGCCAGCTGCTGCAGGGTGTGCCGCTGGCGCACAAGGATGTGTTTTATCGGGCCGGCCACTTGAGCGAGGGCGGTTCGAAAATACGGCTCGGCTTTCGTCCTGCGGTGACGGCGACTGTGCTCCAGCGATTGGACGCCGCCGGCGCCATCGAT
>CAIZGQ010000785.1 GCA_903932565.1 uncultured Hyphomicrobiales bacterium | reverse complement strand
TTTCCCTGGCCGATTGTGCTCTTTTGCCAACCCTTTACATGCTGCCCAAGGTGAGTGGCGCATTCAACAAGCCGGATCTGCTTGAGGCCTATCCGCTGCTGTCGACGTACTGCAAACGGGCCAGTGCCCATGCGGCCGCCGCGCGTGTCATGGCGGAAATGGCACCCTTCTGGGGCGAGGACAGCCCCGACAGTGCCGTCGAGAGTCCGGCCCAGATCCCGGGCCTCGCAACACCCCTAAGTCCACAAAGCTAGCTGCCGGGCGAGCCCTGCGGCAGATTTTTGCGGCCAAGCCGTCGACAGGCTGGTGCATCTCGTGTAATGGCCAGCACTCAAATGAAAACAGCGTTCCGAAACGCTCGACCGCCGGGTCTCGGCCCGGACGGCGAAATCGGCAGGAGTTACCCATGAACCTGATTGAAATTATTGAAGCCGAACAGGCTGCCCGCCTTCACGAAGGCAAGACGATCCCGGAATTCCAGCCCGGTGACACCATCATCGTGAACGTGAAGGTGAAGGAAGGCGAGCGCTCGCGCGTTCAGGCCTATGAAGGCGTTTGCATCTCGCGCAATGGCGGCGGGCTGAACGAAAGCTTCACCGTTCGCAAGATCTCCTACGGCGAAGGCGTCGAGCGCGTATTCCCGATCTATTCCCCGAACATCGATTCCATCAAGCTCGTGCGTCGCGGCAAGGTGCGTCGCGCCAAGCTGTACTATCTGCGCGATCGTCGCGGCAAGTCGGCTCGCATCGCCGAGCGGGTGGACACCAAGAACGTCAAGGCTCCCAAGGGTGCCGCCAAGGCCAAGGCCGACGTCAAGACGACAGCCGCCGAGTAAGGCAAGCGTCCACGATCAATCGATTTCAACGCAGCCGACGTTTCGGCTGCGTTTTTTTGTCCGGTTTCGTTCACCCTCTCCGTTAAAATGCGTCGCATCTCCATGGCCCCGCTGGTACAAGGCGCGCGATGCAGGAGAGTGGCGTGATCGAGAGTGGTTTGATCGAAACCTTGGGGGCGGCGAGCGCGGATCCCGACAGGCTTGAGGCGAATGCGCCTTACAGCAAGCTGCTCGAGGGTCTGCACGCGGCCGGGTTCGACCGGATCGAGCCGCCCATTCTCCAGCCTGCCTCCATTTTTCTCGACCAGTCGGGCGAAGACATTCGCGGCCGCCTGTATCTGACCAGCGACCAATCGGGCAGCGATTATTGCCTGCGCCCCGAATACACAATTCCCGTCTGCCGCGCCTATCTGGCGTCACCGCAGGCCGGCCAGACGGCCGCTTATTCTTATCTTGGTCCGGTGTTCCGGGGTCGTGCTGATGGGCCGGGCGAATGGCTGCAGGCCGGGCTCGAGAGCTTTGGCCGCACGGATCACGAAGCAGCAGATGCCGAGATCGTCACGCTTGCCCTGCAGGCCGCCAAGGATGCCGGTGCGCCGGACCTCGCGGTGCAGATCGGCGACGCCGGACTGTTTGCGCGGATGTTGGAGGCTTTGGACCTGCCACCCGTCTGGTTGCGTCGCATCCGCCGCGGCCACATCCAAGGGCGCAGCCTTGAGACAGTCCTGAATGAGACCTTCAACGGCAATTCCACCGACCATTCTGGCGTGCTGGCCGCGCTGGATGGCGTCGACAAAAAAGGCGCCCGCGCTCTGGTGCAGGACCTGTTGTCGATTGCGGGGATCTCCTCCGTCGGCGGACGCTCGGTGAGCGAGATTGCCGAGCGCTTTCTGGAACAGGCAGCGCTGAAAAACTCCGGCGGCCTGCCGGAGCAAACGCGCGCGACGCTGAGCCGGTTTCTGGCGATTTCTGGAGACCCGGACAAGGCATCGGGCGAATTGCGGTCACTCGCGCGCGACGCCAAGCTCGACCTCACAGCAGCGCTCGACCGCTTTGATGCGCGCCTGAATTTCATGGCCGCACGCGGACTTGATTTGTCGCGCGTGACCTTTGCGACGGCCTTCGGCCGTAACCTCGATTACTACACCGGCTTTGTGTCGAGAGCATGAGCGCGGAGATCGGCGAACCGCTTGGTGGGAATCAGGCGGTTGCCGTCCCAGGTGACGAGTAGGTTGTCCTGCCCGGTGCCGTCCACCATCGTCATGTCGTCAAGCGCGGAAAATTCGACGTTGTAGTGATCGCGGATCCCATCAAGGCGGATGTGCAACTCGTCGCTATCGTCCTCGCTAAACAAGCCGAGGCTTGAGCATGGCTCGACGGCGAGGTTGCACCAAGGCTGCCCGAGCGCGCATGCGGCCATGAGTTGCAGGGCGAGTAGGGTTTTGCCGATGCCACCATCGGCGTAATTGAGCGTCACTTGGCGCTTGGGCAGCCAGCCGGGGACGATCCACCGGCGCTGCGGCACTGCCAGCCCTTGCAGGCTGCTGGGGCGGATTGCGCGCCATAGCTCGCCCACTGCGTCCCCATTGATGCCGGGGAGACTGCCCTGACTATTTTCCCGGCTGTGGACAAGGCGAGGCTTTGACCAAATCGGATCCTCGAACTCGGCCATCATTTCCGCCTCCAGGGCTGTGGGACGGCAGAGGCGGCGATGACGCGGCAGGCGAGCACCAGCTTGTCGTAGGGCAGCACATAGCCGTAGCGGTGATTGACATCCTCGGCGACGGCGACAATCTGCTGGCCGGGCGATCCCGCGCGGGCGAGTGGATAGACGGCGCGGCGCAGATCATCGACATATTGCCGGGCTGTGGTGCTGGATTGCGACCAGACGCGCCGGGCTGCGGCGGACGCGGCGGCGAGAGGCAGGCCGCAATCTCGGGCAATGCGTATGCATGAGCAAAATATGTCCGCCTCGTCGTGATCGAGCCCGAGGCCAGATATCTCCCAAACGCGCACTTGGTTGGTGTAGGTCTGGAGTTTGGACGCGATGAACGCGGCTTGGCGCTGCACGTCAGCATGGCGTGGCGGGAGCGGGCCGTAGGCGCTGATACCGTGCGTGGTGGGCTCGGTGGGCCATGTTTCCGCCTCGTTTTGGCGTGACGGGGCGGACGTGGTGGACGACGGGGCGGGCATCACGGCTGCACCAGCCTGACAGCATCCTCGACGGAGCGGATTTCTGCGGCGCGGCCACCTGCCTCTGTGACGATACGCAAGAAATTGGCCTGATCGTCGGACAGACGGCCCGCGCCTGATTTGATTTCGGCAGCCGTGAACACGGCGATTTTCTGGCCAACCATCTCGGGGGTGATGGTGATGGTGGTAAATCCGATGAGATCGCTAGATCCCACACATAGGCCATAGACGACGCGGACGGGGCGGGCGAGCGTCACCAGATCGGCGCTGCGGGCGGCTACCCTGCCCAGCCACGCCTCGCCGACGTTGTTACGGAATAGGCGCACGTGGCGCAGTTTGCCGAGCGCAAGGCGGATTTCGTTTTGCAGGGGTGTTCCGGTATTTTGTGTCATTGTTCCCCCAATCCGGCATCGACGCCGATCAAAGCGGCATGAAAGCGGGATTTGACGCCCAGGCGCTTAAATGCAGAGTGTGCGTGGATCTCAACGGTGCGGATGCTGATGGCGAGATCGTGTGCGATGAGCTTGTATGGTCGCCCACGCGCGATGCCGGACAACACGTCTTGCTGGCGAGGCGTCAATTGCGCGACGAGTGCGACCGCGTTGTGAGCGCGCGCGCGCCCTTTGACGTAGCCGCTCGCAAAACCGCTGTCGTAGGCGGCGAGCAGTTCGTCGCAGCGGTGAGCTTGGTCCATCACTTCCGCCCTCCGATTGCGCCGTGCCCGATGAACGCGATCCGGTGGCCAGCGGCAGCCGGTGCCCAGCAAAGTCCACACGTGGCACAGGCCAGCGTTCGGCCTTCCTGCATCGGGCAAACGAGCCCGGCATCAGGCAGGTGGCCCTGTTCGTCGCGCCAAATCGTGGTAGCCTGGTCTTTTTCGCGCGGGGCGTCTGGGGCGACTGAAAAGCGGATTTTTGCCCGGTCAGAGAACCGCGCATTGATGTGCGAAATGATGTGCCCAATGGTTGAGCGGCGCGGATTGGCGGTGTAGCCAAATACGTGCAGGGCGGGGATGTAGGACAGCCACGATGCCCAGCGTGCGGCATAGTCGATGCTGTAGAAATCACCCAGCACATGCAGGCGCACCACAAACCCGCGAGGATATTGGCGAGCGAGCGATTGCAGGTCGGTATGCAGCCGACGTTCGAGCGGCTCGCCGTGCTGGTGACGCCGGGCGAGGTGCATTGAGTTGCCGTAGCAGGCTCGCCATAGTCCACACGTGCTCGGGCAGGTGGCGCGCTCCTCTAGTGTGAGCGTGAAGATGGGCATTCCAGCCCAAGCGCCCTTTCGCACTTCGCCGCCGATCTTGGCCGCATTTTTGCCAGAGACGAGGATGCGCGGGGCTTTATCGGCTGCTACGACTGTGGACGGAAACAACGTGCGGCCATCATTCACGGCAGGATGATCAGCGGCAAGCTGGGCGCGGTAAATCGCACCATGCGCTTTGGGCGTGCCTTGAAAACGGGACAAGCTTTTGCCGTGCGGGCGCTTGATCAGTCCGGTGTTGAATGTCGGTCGAAAATTGCGCTCGGGCTGCACATCGGCCCAGGTCCATGCGTCGCTCATGCCGCGCGCCTCCCTCGGTTGGCGCGATAATCTTTGAGTGCAAAAAACACCCATTGCGGCTTGTAGCCCTGGCTCCGCGCAATCTGCTGCAGCGCCACTTTTGCCTTGTCATACGGGAGGTCGAGCGCGGCATTGACCAACTTCTTGACGCTGGCGGCGCGCTCGGCTGCCACGGCTTTGCCGTCTGTCTCGGTCAGTTCGCCATCGCGCTGTTCGATTGCTGCGCGACGCACCGGCTTAGGCTGGGCGAACACATGGTCGCATTGAAGGCATTTCGGGCCGGGCTTTTGCGCCGCATAGCATTTCGGGCATTGCTGCACGCGTGGGATCGGCGGCTTTTCCTTCTTGGTGCTGACGAGGCTCCATTCACGCGGCTCGTCGGGCATGCCGTGGCGAAACACGTTGCCCACGTGGTCTAGGATCACTGCGTCGCTGCCATCGGGTTTGAGGCGTAGGACACGGCCAATCTGCTGGAGGAACACGATCAGGGATTGCGTGGGCCGCAGCAGAATCGCGCCGGCCACAACAGGAATATCGGTGCCCTCGCTGATAATGTCGCAGGAGCACAGGACGTTGAGACGGCCATCGCCGATCGAGGCGATCCGTTCGGCGCGCACATGCTCGTCCATTGCGCCATCGACAGACTTCGCCTTCCAGCCTGCGAGCGTGAATTGCTCAGCCACATGCTCGGCATGAGCGACCGAGACGCAGAACGCGATCGCGGGCCGTCCATTGAGATATTTGGCGTAGTGCGCGATCGCATCGCCGGTGACTGCGGATTGGTCCATTGCAGCGGCGAGTTGATCTTGGGCGTAGTCACCAGCGCGGGACTTCACTGCGCTCAGGTCCACCTGTTGCGGCGGGGCGAGATATTTGAACGACGATAGATAGCCCTTGGCGATCTGCTCGCGCATGCTCGGGCCGATCACCATCACGTCGTAGCATTCGCCCAGGCCGGTGCCGTCAGTGCGCTGGGGCGTCGCAGTGACGCCAAGGCTGTATGCGTCCGGCCATGCCTCCATCAACTTGCGATAGCTGCCAGCGGTGGCGTGGTGCGCCTCGTCGGTGACGATCAAATCCGGGGCTGGCAAAAGCTTGATGCGATTGGCAACGGTCTGGATCATCCCGACCTGCACCAGATAGCCGGACATAGGCCGATCCGCAGCAATCCGGCCATGTGGTACACCCACACGCCGCAGTGCTGCGCAGATTTGGTTCACGATTTCGATCCGGTGCACGACGATATAGACGCGCTTGTTGCGCTGCCATCCCCGGCGCGTCATTTCGGCAAACGATGCCGTTTTGCCAAAGCCCGTCACCGCTACGCCCAGAACTCGCCTATGCGAGCGGAATGCGCTGCTGATATTCGCGATGAATTCGAGTTGTTCTGGGCGCAGGGTGAACGTCATGGCGCGTCAGCCCTCAAACGGGAGATCAGCATCACGCTGGCCGGTGCCTGCGGCGTGCGTCACAGCGACGTGCTCAATGTCCTTTTGGTCCGGCGAGATTTCGACTGGCTCACGCTCGCCGTCGAATTCGTCCACATCGGCGACGATAATCAGAACGCGGCGCTGCACGGCGTCTTGCAGCGCGTGGCGCAGCTCATCGGTGCGGCTGACCTCAATAATGCCCTTGATGTTGTCTTTGACCGCGAGGCTCGACAGCGTGGCTTTGATCGTCGGGCGACCGTCGGCAACGATGATTTCAACGGCCTTGGTGGCAATGTCGCGCGAGTGATCAGTCACTTTTGAGACGAGTGCACGCTGTTCATGCTCATGGCGCTGATTCCAGGGCCGCTTATCCTGCTCATGCTTCAACAAGTTCAGAATAAAATCGCGGATATCGCCGGTGAGCGTCTCCTTGGCGACTTCGATGGACATGGGCGCATCTTCGGCTTCGAGATCGGCGAGATGGATCAAGCTTTCGCGCGCCTTTGCGACGTGGTTCATGGGGTCAATTCCTGTTGGTGTTGCGCGGCAACCGGCGCGCTCGGATTGTTTGGCGAGGCCACACATGGGTTAATGTCGCCTGATCGCGTGGTAGGCATGCTGAACAGGTCAGAACCGAACCGGTCCCACCAATGTCGCTCGCACCAGCCAATGTCAGGGATATCGCGCATGAATGAGATGCCAGCGCAGCGAATGCCTTGCTCGCCTGCGTGGACGGCAAACACATCAGTCGATCCGCATTTACAGCAGGTTGGCATGGCCATTACCGCCCCCGCGAGAGAACGAACTGGCGCACGCCGAGTTCGACACACTTCCGATTAACGCGGCCGAGATCCTCGGCGCTGTTGAACTGAATACCGCGCTGCCCAGCCCACGCACGGATGGTGCCAAAATCGGCCTCAATCGGGCCGGTCTGCGGTTTCATCGGGCGCTCTAAGCCGAGCGCCGCAGCACGCGCTAACACATCGCGAGATGACAGCGGGCGACCTGGGAACCGATTGACGCTCTCAACGATGCTCGACACATCCAGCCCAGCAGGAAAATCCTGCTTCAAAACTTGAATCCGCGCATCACTCCACCCGGATGGCTGCGCCGGTTGCGACGTTGTCACTGGCGCGTGAGACGCAGGCGGCGCGACAGGCCTTGGTGCTGATGCTGGTGTGGGCGCGGGAGGCGGCGACTGCACTTGCACAAACGACCCGCGCTTGGGCAGTTTCAAAACCGACAGCCCATATGCAGCGATGTTTGTGCGCGTCAGTTCGGGGCCCGGAAGCGCATTAACTATGATAGCCAAATCGGCAATCGGCATGCGCCAATGCATGCGAATTGCATCGCGGCGCGCATCGCTCCATGTCGGCGCCGGATCGGCGGCAATTTCTCGCACCGCCTCGGGATTGATGGGCTCAATCGGCAACAAGTCGAGCGTCGTCACTGTCTGTGCTTGAAGCGCGCCGACAAGAGCGGAAAGCGATGCTTGCAGCGATTGGACAGCATGAAGCGCTTGGGTTGCGGCTCGCACCGCCTCGGCGTTCACCGAGGCGTCCTTTTCAACTTGGCGGGGCTGAACCCCATCGCCTTCACACGATCTTCCAAGCGGTATGATTTAAGCCGCAGCAACAGGCTGTGTTGCATTGCAGCTTTGGCACGCAGAATGAGAAACCGGGCATAGATCAGTCGGAAAGCGAGCAAGGTGGCGGCTCCTCATATTTTTCGGCCAGTAGGCGAAGGGTTTCAGCTTCCAGCGCCAGCGCAGCCGCCTGCCGTGCGCAAAAGCGTGCGTAGCGTTCGCGGGCCGCGAGATATTCGTCAGCCCAGAATCGCCGGACATTGCCGCGAAGGATTTGCGTCACGCGGCTTTTGGAGAGCCCGAGTTCACGCGCAACGGAACAGATAGCGCGCTCTGCACCCTCGTCGCGGCGCGCCTGCACCATGCTGACAACGATGTGGTGAACCTCTTGGGCCGGGGTCATTTGCACCGCGCTACCCATGCGCAAAATCCTGCGCGAGATTGGTAAGTTCCTGGTCATTTTTCGCTCCATGAATTGCTTCAGGCAGTTCACAGCGAATGCAGTGGAGAGAGTTGGACCGACACAACAAGCGACACACGAAAGCCCGCCACGTTGGCGCGTGGCATCCATCAGCAAGCGGGCGATCTGGGGAGATGCGCCCGCTTGCTGGCATGCAGACATGAAAGTTTGGACTTTTCATCATGGCGTTTCGCCTTCGCCAAAAAGAGCGACGGGGATTTGATGCCCCGTCGCAGTTTGGGAGGAAACGTCCAAGATGCCCTTCCGGGCTGGTGTGCGCGCTGAGAGCCCCTGCGCGGCATTGGTCAAAATCTCGACTTCAACGTGCTGGCGCGGAGCCTCGCCGTCGATCATGCCAAGAAGAAAGCGGGAGATGCCGTCGATCATGCTGACACCTCACGCGATGAAGCAAGCGGCTCATAAATATCAGTCCGCAAAACACTTAGGGGTATGCCGGTTAATTCAGAGACTTTCATGCAATGAACTGCCGGAACAAATTTCCAAGCCAGCACACTAGAATGGGCAAGCCCAAGATGCCGAGACAGTCGCAAGCATCCGCCAGCTACGGCTATAACTTCAGCCGCAGTCATACCGCTGGGCTTATGTATGCCCTTAATCTGCACGACAGAGTTTTCGTCGATCAATGGCAGTTCTGGCCACATCTGAATGAGGCCAACGTCACCAAGCATTTGGCGCGAGAGGCTGAACCATTCACCGCGGATGCGAAGTTCTGCGAATTTCAAGTGAAGCATCCGCTCTTCGCGCTGGGCACCTTCCCACTGGCGAATGAGCTTCAATTCTTCCCAATGGGCGCATTGATGCTGTGCGATGCGATTGGCCACATCAACCGCATGGCCGATTTTGACGATGGGCAGACCGCCCGCCTGGATGAGATACACGGCCATTATGCGGCGGCCTCTTCGGAAGAAGTCTTGCGGACGGCGCTCAAAATCACTTCCAGCGAGATGCCGGTGATCCGCGAAACGTCAGCAAGGCGTTCAGCCGGAACCCGCTTCCAACGAAGGACCGCAGAATGATTGATGCCCAGCGCTCGCGCCAACGCAGAGGGGCCACCAGCAGCAGTGATGATGTCTTCCAGTTCCATACGCAATTCGTGACTGACAGACACATGCTGCGTCAAGGGAAAAATGTGACCGTCAGTCACGCATCAAATCAGGAGATACGGCAATATGAAGTGATGATTGACAGCAAAAATATGGGCCGTCGGATTGCGCAGCGCCGAAAAAACCTCGGGCTCACTCAAGCTGATTTGGGCGCGGAATTCGACAGTGATCACTCATATGTGTCGCGCATTGAAAGCGGGCAGAAAATTCCCTCTATCGAGGTTCTATCTTCCATTGCCTCGCGATTGAACGTGTCGCTCGCATGGCTACTCGAAGGCGACGCCATTCCGGCGATTTCGAACGATTTGAAGCAGCTCTTGCGTCAGCCTTCTACTCTCGAACTGCTTGAGATCATCGGAAGTCTGAGCGAGGACGAGGAGATCATGGCAAAGCGCATGATCAAGGGGTTGCTCATTACGTCGAACGCGCTGCATGGCGGGAAAACGAACGAGATGGCCCAATTGTCTGCTCCCCAAAAGGTCATTGCAACAAGCCGCCGAA
>CAIZGQ010000784.1 GCA_903932565.1 uncultured Hyphomicrobiales bacterium | reverse complement strand
GTTAAACACCTGATTGGTGCCACCATCGGCATTGCGCACAGTGTCATAAATGCGTGGTGGTGTGCGGTTGAGCACATCGGACAGCAACTCATGCGCTTTCCGGTCGGGCGTGCCCACTCGCTCTAAGCCCGAACGATCACCACGATGTCCTGGCGTGACCTTCCATTGCCCCAACGCGGGGATATGCACCACTTCGGTTGTGCCAATCTTCAAATGCTCGGCGGCAAAGCGGTTCATAATCTCGGTTGGGATCCACGGCATGCCCGGCGTCATGATGATTTGGCTTGGTGGAAGCGGCGGCGGCAGTGCGCTTTCCAGCGCCCGCACATTGCGCGCCAATTCCGGGTCACGCTCCAACCCAGCGCGTGCCATTTCCAACTTCGAGATGACATCACCGGACAGATATTCATCGGAAAGCTGGTGAACATCTGTGGTGCCGGGCACACGGAACACCGAATCGCCCAGCTCACTCAACACGTCGCCCTTGTCGCGGCCCAGCTTCTTTGCGACAGCATCAAGGTCAAACCGCCCTATGGCATTCATAGACCATAGCACGCCGTCATGGGCTGAACTTAGTTGCGGTTCTTCTTCACGCGTCAGCACGCTTTCGCGAAAAATGCGCTTTTTCTCTGCTGTGTGGTTCTGGTCATCATACCGCTCAATAGACCGCAGCCGGTAGCTCTCCGGGTCGGACATGAACGGCTTAATGTTGGGCCGTTTCTCAATGACGATATCGGGCAACGCATCGGCATCAAATGAGCCTTCGTCGAACTTGCGGCCCAGCTTCTCCGCCTGATCACGCGCGGCCTGCCGTGCCTTCGACATATCCGAAAGCGTGGCTTTTTTTGCGATATGCGGCGATGGATCAAAATCACCATCTGCCCACGGCTCGCCAAGTGACCGGGCTTCTTCGCGGGCATCAAGCCGGGCACGCTCGATCTGAACCGCAGTTGGGCGGCGATAGGTGAATTCGGCTTTGTTGATCGGCCCGAACTTGGCGACAAACGCATCGTAATGCTTGTTCAGCGCCCTGCGCGCTTTGTCGGCTCCTGGGCCATTCTGCGTCAGATCATGCCGAAACACATCACGCAGCGCATCGCGAACCGGCACCAAATGCTGAATGCGCTCTATCTCTGACGATGTGAAACCACCACCCTCTGCGCCGCGCCGTGGTGCAGGAAGCCCCGCGCCATTACGGTATTGCATGATGCGGCCCGACGCATCGAGGTAGAACGAGCCTTCTTTTTTTTGCCCGGATGCGAAGTCTAAAGCCGCCCGTTCCTCTGGTGTTGGCTGCGCCCCCATGATGTCTTTGGGCAGTCGCTCAATTGCCCTGCTCAATTCCTGCGGGAGGTTCTGATCTGGCTCCGCATGGACGGCATAACGCCCCTGGTAGAGCTTATCGAAAAAGCCCTCTTTGCCGAGCACCATCTCCGGGTGCTCGCTGAAATAACGGCTCACATTTCCTTGCCGATCTGCGCCATTGAAGTCGGGCAGCATCCGCGTGGCCGTTTGCGTCCAAGCCTCATGGTCCGGCGCTTCGCTAAGATCAATTCGCGCAGGGCGTTTGCGAAAAAACAGAATGTCCGTGGTCACATCTGTGCCTGCATTCTTGCGGAAAGCACTGCTTGGCAACCGCACCCCACCGGCGAACTCTGCACGTTCGGCCAGATAATGCCGGGCAGAAGGGTCCATTTTATTCATGGTGCCCGCGCTGGTGACGAAGCCCATCAATCCGCCGGGGCGCAAGGAATCCATGCTCTTGGCAAAGAAATAGTCATGCAGCATGAAGCCGCGTGCGACGTATTTCGGATCGGCCTTAATGACAGTATCCGAAAATGGCGGATTGCCGATCACCAGATCAAAATGGTTTTCCGGCATCGGCGTGCGAATAAAGTCGGCTTGGCGAACACCAGATTCGGGATAGAGCAATTTGGCGATGTCGGCAGTAAGCCGGTCCATCTCAATGCCTTGGTATTTGCTTTGGGCCGCAAGGTCATCCGGCATCATGCCGAGGAAATGCCCGACTCCCATGCCGGGTTCAAACACCTCGC
>CAIZGQ010000783.1 GCA_903932565.1 uncultured Hyphomicrobiales bacterium | reverse complement strand
GACACGAAACCCCGGTTTTTATCCCGCGACCAACTCATGATCCTTCAGGATCTTGCCCAATTGGTCGTGGATGAACTTGAGTATCGCCTCGCCCGTCTCGAAACAGTGGAGGCGTCGAAGCAGGAGCCAGAGAGCGTGGTCTAGGCACGTGCCGTGGCAACAGCCCTTATCGTCGCGGCTCATATTGTTTAGTTGGCGTTTGCGCCAAGCCCATCAAGAATTGGACACTCAGGGCGATCATCGCCGTGGCACGTGCGCATCAAGGCCTTGAGCGTGTCAGCCATGGCTTGCAGTTCGGCAATGCGCGCGTGCAAGTCCGCCAGGTGTGATGCTGCAATCTCTTGAACATCTCGGCTTGGGCGATTGCGATCGCGCCACAGCGCCAGCAATTCACCGATTTGCTCAATTGAAAACCCTAGCTTTCGAGCGCGGGAGATAAAGCGAAGCTCGTGGATTTCATGCTGACCATAGGCACGATAGCTATTATCGCGCCGGCTCGCTGGGGGCAGAAGTCCAATGGCTTCATAATGGCGGATCATCTTGGCGCTGACGCCGGTGGCCGCAGCCGCTGCTCCAATATTCATTTCTACTCACTTGACCTTCCCATCATGGGAAGGTGTAGCACGGACGTGGGAGAACCTCCAGAAAAGCGGATGACATGTCTGATTTGCCAAGCCAAAGCTCGAGATCACCGTCCGGTTGTGGCTGCGATCACGCTGCCAACGCTGCTGGCGTTCGCGCTGACGATGGGGTGGCGAGGGATCCCGTTTGTGGCATGAGTGTCAATCCCGAGACGGCAAAATCCAAGGCGGAGACCGCGGGCAAAACCTACTATTTCTGCTCTGCAAAATGCTGCGAGAAATTTGTCGCCACGCCTGAAAAGTACCTTGGGGCGAAGCCTGCCTTCAAGGCGCAAGCCGTCGTGCCGGGGGCGTCCTACACCTGCCCGATGCATCCGGACGTTCAGCAAGACAAGCCTGGTACATGCCCCATCTGCGGCATGGCCCTTGAGCCGGAGATGCCGTCGGCTGACACGGCACCCAATGCTGAACTCATCGACATGAAACGGCGCTTCTGGATTGGGCTTGTTTTGGCGCTTCCCGTTTTTGCGCTTGAGATGGGCAGCCATCTCCTGGGGCTGCATCTGCTGGATCATCAAACATCAAACTGGGTACAATTCGTGTTGGCAACACCCGTTGTCTGGTGGGCGGGTTGGCCGTTTTTTGTGCGTGCCGCGCAATCGCTTGCAACGCGCAATCTCAACATGTTCACGCTTGTGGCCATGGGCACGGGTGTGGCCTGGACCTATTCGGTGGTCGCAACTTTGGCGCCCGGCATTTTTCCGGCGGCGTTTCGCGGCATGGGCGGCGCGGTTGCCATTTATTTCGAAGCGTCCGCTGTCATTACTGTTCTCGTTTTGCTCGGCCAGGTGCTCGAGCTCAACGCGCGTGAGCAGACGGGTGGTGCGATCAAAGCACTTCTCAACCTTGCTCCAAAGATGGCGCGTCGTATTCGGCCTGACGGCGTCGATGAGGATGTCGCCCTCGAAGACGT
>CAIZGQ010000782.1 GCA_903932565.1 uncultured Hyphomicrobiales bacterium | reverse complement strand
TGCTCTTTCTTGAACTCCGCTGCGAAATATTCGACCAGACGCATGTCGAAATCTTCACCGCCGAGGAACGTGTCACCGTTGGTGGACTTCACTTCAAACACGCCATCGCCGATCTCGAGGATGGACACGTCGAAGGTGCCGCCGCCCAGATCGTAGACAGCGATCGTGCCGGAGCCCTTTTTATCGAGGCCGTAAGCCAGCGCGGCTGCTGTCGGCTCGTTGATAATGCGGAGCACTTCAAGACCAGCAATCTTGCCGGCATCCTTGGTGGCCTGACGCTGCGCGTCATTGAAATAAGCAGGAACGGTGATGACAGCCTGCGTCACGGCTTGGCCCAGATAAGCCTCAGCCGTTTCTTTCATCTTCTGCAGCGTGAACGCTGAAATCTGCGAGGGCGAATAGGTCTTGCCGTCGGCCTCAACCCACGCGTCGCCATTGCCACCCTTGGCAATCTTGTAAGGGACGAGGTTGCGATCCTTCTGCGTGATCGGATCGTCAAACGGGCGGCCGATGAGGCGCTTGATCGCGAAAAACGTGCGCTCGGGATTGGTGACGGCCTGGCGCTTGGCGGGCTGGCCAACGAGACGTTCACCATCGTCTGAAAACGCGACAATGGACGGGGTGGTGCGGGCGCCTTCTGAATTTTCGATGACCTTTGGCGTGGACCCTTCCATCACTGCAACGCAGGAGTTCGTGGTTCCAAGGTCGATACCGATGACTTTTGCCATTTGAGACAATCCTTATCTTTCGCGAGACCGCCGGATCCCGAAGCGAGCCGACATTTGGGGACAAAGGTGCAATTTCTGGAGGTCCAAAAAGCCGCGTGCTTTGTCCGATCCCCGATGCCGCTGAGATTGTGTCTCAAGGGGCGGGGCGCAAGAGTGCGACCGATATAGAGTCGGCCTTTTTCAGGCGCAAGCTGGAGAAAATCAGATCTGCTGCCGCGCATCCGCTTTTCCGGGCGGCGCTGCTGTGTAATCGTAGTGGCCATGAAAGGGGTCGCATGGGCTGGGACCTGCCACGTCTAAGCTTGATGTTGGGGCTGAGTGCCTTGCCGCTCGAGCTCGCCCACGCGCAAATGAACCTGTCGGGCGCGACCCTGTCGGGGTCAACCATTGGCACATTTGCGGCACCCGGGCCTGGCGCACCGGCCCTGTCAAAACCCAAAGCGGCTTTTCATCAGCAGGCGCCCGGGCCCGCAGCTGTCGTCGGACGCGAGCTGCAGTTCAACGGCCGCCACGGCTTGATTGCCCTTGAGCTGCCAGCGAAGGCAGGTGGCGCGGCGCGTGGCAAAGGGAAGGCTAGTGCGGCGGGTGACGACGACCGCGCTGCACGAGACGATTTGCGGGTCTCGAAGCTTGTTCTCCCCGGCGATTCGATCGCCCGGCCCGGTGAGGCCTGCCGCGTTGAGGTCACGGGAGAGCCCATCAGCGCGCGCCATTTGGGGAAGGTGGACGGTCTCCATCAATATGAAGTCGGGTTCAAAGCCTGTCCGTTTCGCTTTTCTCTGCTCGACGGTGCGATCTTGGCGTCCGCCCCAACGTCAGCCGGGACCTGCGATATTCCCGACGGCGACTGCCGTGTCACGCCCGCTGGACTTTGGGGGCCGCCGGGACGCGCCGTGAGTGCCGCCGCTTCGAACCTGATGGACAAGACACGGGCCCGGACGGAGGCGGACGCACGCACGGCCTTTCGCACCCTGCTCTCGCGAATCCACGACAGGGATCGCATCAAGGCGTTTGCGGCCGAGCAGGCAGGCTTTTCCTCAAAGCGGCAGGAGGCTTGCGCCGATTATGACAGCGAGGATGCCAATGGCTTTTGCGCGTTGCATTTGACCCAGGCGCGGCTCGCGGCGCTCACCGCCCAGCTGGACCAAACGGACCCTCATCCAAAACATATGGCGCAGAAACCGGGCACGCCGCGACGTGTTGTCCGCAATCCCGCTTTGGCGCCCGCGCCATCAGCAGCCGCTCAGTAAGCCCGTCATGGCTGCGAGACTTTGACCCGAGTCATATTGCTCGCGGTCGCGCCCAAGGCGCGCAAACGGATAACCCAAAGCTGCATATTCGTCGTATAGATGGCGACACCTACTCATCTTTTGCTCGGTTTCGCCCGCGGCCACCGGCCCTGCGACCGGACCGACACCCCATTTGCAAGTCTAAAAAGGCCGCGTTCATGTCGTCATCCGGGCATTCGTCCTCAACCCCCCCGTCATCAAACCAGGGCGCATTGCATCAACCCTGGCTGTCCTCCATCGAAGAAGTTATCGAAGATGCCCGCCAGGGCCGCATGTTTATCCTTGTCGATGATGAGGGCCGCGAAAATGAAGGCGATCTTGTTATTCCGGCACAGACGGCTGACGCAGACGCGATCAACTTCATGGCAAAGCACGGACGTGGATTGATCTGCCTGTCGATGACGCGCGAGCGGATCGAGGAGCTCGGTCTGCCCATGATGGCGCAGAAAAACCGTGCACCTCATCAGACCGCTTTCACGGTTTCGATTGAAGCGGCGGAGGGCGTCACCACAGGCATCTCCGCCGCCGACCGGGCCCGCACGATTCAGGTGGCTATTGATCCGAAGATGGGTCGCCGCGATATCGTCACGCCCGGCCATGTGTTCCCGCTGGAAGCGCAGGAGGGTGGCGTGCTCGTGCGCGCTGGCCATACGGAGGCAGCCGTCGATGTTGCCCGTCTGGCGGGACTGCATCCCTCGGGCGTCATCTGCGAGATCATGAATGACGATGGCACCATGGCGCGCATGCCGGATCTGGTGACCTTTGCACAGACCCATGGCCTGAAGATCGCGACCATCGAAGACCTGATTTCCTATCGCCGCCGCAACGAAAAGCTGATCAGCCGCACGGCTGAGACAAAAATGGTCAGCCGCTTTGGCGGCGATTGGACGCTGCACATTTACCGCGCCAACATTGGTGCCGTTGAGCATTTGGCACTGGTGCGCGGGGACATTTCAAAGGCTGAACCGACCCTCGTGCGGGTGCAGCAGTTCAACATTCTGACGGATTCGCTCGGCGACATCACACCCGGCGCACGCTTTGGCGGCGATTCCGGCGCGCGCAGTGGCGAGTTACAGGCCTCCATGCGCCTGATTGCGGAAAAAGGCTCCGGTGTGATCGTGCTGATCCGCGAATTGCTCCCCGATATTCTCAGCCGCACGGTCAATGACCGCTTGATCGAGCCGCCGAAAAACGAGCGCGTCGCGGATTTGCGCCAGCACGGGATTGGTGCGCAGATTTTGCAGGATCTTGGCGTGAGCAATATGATCCTGCTCACCAACACCAAGCGCGCCATTGTCGGCCTCGAAGGATATGGCCTGCATGTCAGTGGACAGCATCCCATTCCTGTCGACCCGGCCTGAACCATTTCGTGCAACAAAAAAGCCCGCGTCTTCCATTTGGAAAGATGCGGGCTTTTAATGTGCGCCTGCCACTCAAAGAGCGACAGGCGCTGAGCATTCAAATCAATAGCGATAGGCTTCCGGCTTGAACGGACCCTGTTCCGGCAAGCCGAGATAAGTCGCCTGCTCTTTGGTGAGCTTGGTGAGCTTCACGCCGATCTTGTCGAGATGAAGGGCCGCAACCTTTTCATCGAGATGCTTGGGCAATGTGTAGACCTTCAGGTCGTACTGGCCCTGCTTTGTCCAAAGCTCCATCTGCGCCAGCGTCTGGTTGGTGAAGGACGCCGACATCACGAACGACGGATGGCCGGTTGCGTTGCCAAGATTGACCAAACGACCTTCTGACAGAAGGATCATGCGGCGGCCGGACGGGAACTCGATTTCATCAACCTGCGGCTTCACATTCGACCACTTGTAGTTGCGAAGTGCCGAGACCTGAATCTCGGAATCGAAATGGCCGATGTTGCAGACGATGGCCCGGTCCTTCATCTCGCGCATATGCTCGATCGTGATGACGTCAACATTGCCGGTCGCGGTCACGAAGATATCGGCGCGGGGCGCTGCATCTTCCATGGTCGTGACTTCATAGCCTTCCATGGCGGCCTGCAGGGCGCAGATCGGATCAACTTCCGAGACCAGCACGCGGCAACCAGCCTGACGCAGCGAGGCGGCAGAACCCTTGCCCACATCGCCGAAGCCCGCAACCATCGCGACCTTGCCCGACATCATGACGTCGGTGCCGCGACGGATGCCATCGACCAGCGACTCGCGGCAACCATAGAGGTTGTCGAACTTCGACTTGGTGACGGAATCGTTCACGTTGATGGCAGGCCAGAGCAGCTTGCCTTCCTTTTCCATGATATAGAGGCGATGCACGCCCGTGGTGGTTTCTTCCGACACGCCCTTGATGGCCTTGCCATTGCGGGAATAGAATCCAGGATGCGACTTCAGGCGGCGCTTGATCGCGGCGAAGAGAACTTCCTCTTCTTCGTTCCCGGCTTTTTCCAGAAACGCCACATCGCCGGCCTCGGCGCGCATACCAAGATGGATGAGCATGGTGGCATCGCCACCGTCATCCAGAACGAGGTTCGGCGTGCCGCCATCGTGCCATTCGAAGATCTTGTGGGTGTATTCCCAATAATCTTCGAGGCTCTCGCCCTTGATCGCGAACACGGGCGTGCCAGCGGCGGCAATCGCAGCGGCCGCATGGTCCTGCGTCGAGTAAATGTTGCAGGAAGCCCAGCGCACGTCGGCACCCAGTGCCTTCAGCGTCTCGATCAGCACGCCGGTCTGGATGGTCATGTGCAAGGACCCGGCAATGCGCGCGCCCTTGAGCGGCTGCGATGCGCCGAACTCGGCCCGTGTTGCCATCAGGCCAGGCATTTCGGTTTCGGCGATGTTGAGTTCCTTGCGGCCCCACTCGGCGAGCTTGATGTCGGCGACGACGTAATCGTTTGGCGTGTTGGTGGTCATGAGAGCCCTGCGTCTGGACGAGATAATCCGGCCGCTTCCATAGCAGTGTCCGCCTCCAGAGGCAATAAGGATATAAAGAACTCTTTATATCGCCCTGACGCTGCGGAGGCTGGGACCCGAGGGCCTTGGGATTACCGCGCCAAAACGTCAGCCGCGATCCAGAACACTTCGCCGTCGCTGTCCTCTGTATCGAGCCAGACGAACGGCAAATGGGGAAATTCAACTTCCAGAATCTCCCGCCCCGTGCCGATCTCGCAAAGCAGCCC
>CAIZGQ010000781.1 GCA_903932565.1 uncultured Hyphomicrobiales bacterium | reverse complement strand
CGCATTGTCGGGCAGAACTTCCGCGAATTTGACGAGCGCATAGCCCAGCGCCACCGCCAGCGAGAGGCCCGCCACAACGCCCGACCACAGGAACAAGCGGCCACGTTTCTGATCAATGCCGTCGGCCTGGCGTGTCAGCCAGGCGTTCAGGATGCCGATGACAAGCAACGCCTCGACGCTCTCGCGCCAGATGATAAAGGCGATATTTCCCAGTTCGGTTCCCACGACGAAATTCCTTTTTGGCAGATGCGCGCCTGAAACAGAGGCTTGCGGCCAGCTTCGTTTGAACAGGTGGTGTCGATGTTATTTCGCGACAAGAATGGCTTTTGCCGCATCGGGATGAAACTCATCGAAGAACGGATATTCGCCAGCATCCAATGTCTTGAACACGAGTGACGAGGTCACGCCCGGTGCCACAACCTTTTCCTTGCGCAATTCGAGGCTTTCAAATTCCGCCGGGCTTGTGCCGACATTTACAAGTTCAAGACGGAATCGCTTGCCAGCGGGCACCTCGATACGGGTGGGCGACATCGTCCCGTCCTTGAACTCGATGCGGAAGGTTGGCTCGTCGTCAGCCTTTGCTACGATGGGCGATAGAGCAGCGGTCGTGGCGAGGACGGCGGCCGCGGCCAATTGGCGAAAGCGCAGCGGAAAAAAGATGGGCTGAAGGGCGGTCATCACGGTCTCCGGCAGAAGGCTATGCCGGGATATGCTCAGCAACAGCCTTGAAGTTGGCTCAAGGCATATCGCAGGCGCATCGGCTGTCAATGCTCAGCCTCGAGTTTATAAAAGCTCCAAATTTCAGGCTGGAAACATTCAAACGTTAAAGCGCGGCATATTGGCATGTGGATGAGGAGACGTCCCCTCACCCGTAAACGGGAGAAGGTGCCCTGTGGAACAGGGCGGATGTGGGAGTCAGTGCTCCACGCCTCAGCTTTTGAGCGCCATGCCGTGGCGGGCCAGCACGCCGCGCACGGCTTCAACCAATTGACCTTCCGGCACCGGAAACTGGGCCTTTTGGCGCAGCTCCAGATAATCCGCGCGATCCTTTGTCGCGGCTGCGAGCTCTGCGCCCAGCACCAGATCGCGGATCATCACGACCGGGCCGCCGTCCGCCTCGCGCTCGTTCGAGCCCTGAATGATGGCGCAGACCGCGTTGCGGCGGTCGGCATATTTCAGCTGCGGGTTCATGTTCTTGGATTCACCCAGATACATTTCGGCCGCGATATCGTCGGCGCGCAAATCCTGCACGAATTTCTGGTAGTCGGCGAGCCGATCCTTGTCGAGCACCAGCACGATCACGGGTCCGCGCCGAACGTCACCGGTCACGATGGGGCTCTTGATGGCTTTTAGCGCCGAGAAGAGGCGCGACACGCCAATCGAAAATCCCGTTGCGGGAACAGGCTCGCCGCGAAAGCGCGACACGAGTCCATCGTAACGACCGCCACCACCGACCGAGCCAAAGCGCACCGGATGGCCTTTGTCGTCCTTCACTTCAAACGTGAGTTCGGCTTCAAACACGGGGCCTGTGTAATATTCGAGACCGCGCACGACGGAAGGGTCGATGCGGATACGGTCAGGACCATAACCGGCGGCTCGAACTAACCGACAAATAAGTTTAAGTTCATCAGCTCCGTTTCGCCCAATTTCCGTATTTTCAACTTGATTTGCCAATACTGCAAAAAGTTCTGCATCTGTTGGAGCGGTTCTTTCCGTCGAGTTATAAATGACATTTGCTGCTTGAGCCGCAATTTCGAACAGCCCCGTCAGCTTTTCGATTTGATCATCATTTAAGCCAGCACCCTTTGTGAAATCGCCAGACTCATCTTTACGGCCATCACCCAAGAGAGCTTTGACACCTGCTACACCCAGCCTATCCAACTTATCGATGGCACGAAGAACAATCAGCCGCTGAGCGGCTTTTTCAGGCCCAGCTAAACCGGCAGCCTCCATCACGCCATCCAGCACCTTGCGATTATTCACCTTGATCACATAATCGCCT
>CAIZGQ010000780.1 GCA_903932565.1 uncultured Hyphomicrobiales bacterium | reverse complement strand
GGGTAGAGTTTTATTCTGCGGCTTGCACCGGCAGGGGGTGCGCGGCGCGCTCTTCGTTCAACAAATCCGCCACCATGAAGGCGATCTCGATGGCCTGTTCGGCGTTCAACCGGGGATCGCAATAGGTGTGGTAGCGGTCGTGCAGGTCTTCCTCGTTGATGACCCGCGCGCCGCCGGTGCATTCGGTGACGTTCTTGCCGGTCATCTCCAGATGCACGCCGCCCGCATAAGCGCCTTCGGCATTGAGGATCTGGAAGAACGACTTGATCTCGCTGGTCACGCGCTCATAGGGCCGCGTCTTGTAGCCGTTCGCCGCCGTAACCGTGTTGCCATGCATGGGATCGCAGGACCACACGACCGTGCGCCCGGCTTTCTTCACCGCCCGCACCAGAGCTGGCAGATTGTCGGCAACCTTGTCCGACCCAAAGCGGCAGATCAGCGTCAACCGGCCAGCCTCATCCTGCGGGTTCAGCGCATCGATGAGGCGCATCAAGTCGTCCGGCTTGATGGACGGGCCGCACTTGAGGCCAAGCGGGTTCTTCACACCACGGCAATATTCGACATGGGCGTGATCGAGCTGGCGGGTGCGGTCACCAATCCAGATCATATGGCCGGAGGTGGCGTAGAAATCGCCGGAGGTCGAATCGACCCGCGTCAGGGCCTGCTCGAAGCCAAGCAACAGCGCCTCGTGCGAGGTGAAGAAATCCGTCTGGCGCATTTCAGGATGCGATTCCGGATCGAGCCCGATGGCGCGCATAAAACCGAGCGTCTCGGTGATGCGGTCCGCAAGCTCCTGATACCGGCCCGATTGCGGGCTGTCGTTGACAAAGCTCAGCATCCAGCGATGGGCATTTTCCAGATTGGCATAGCCGCCGGTGGCAAACGCGCGCAGCAGGTTCAGCGTTGCGGCCGATTGGCGGTAGGCCTCGAGCTGTCGCGTGGGATCGGGTGCGCGCGCGGCTTCCGAGAAGTCGGGGCCGTTGACGATGTCACCACGATAGCTCGGCAACTCGATGCCGTTCTGCTTCTCGGTTGGCGAGGAGCGCGGCTTGGCAAACTGACCGGCAACGCGACCGACCTTGACCACCGGGAGAGCGGCGGCAAACGTCATGACAACGGCCATCTGCAGGAAGACGCGGAAGAAGTCGCGGATGTTGTCGGCCGAATGCTCGGCAAAGCTCTCGGCGCAATCCCCCCCCTGCAGCAGGAATGCCTGCCCTGCCGCGACCTTACCAAGCTGCGCCTTCAACTTGCGCGCTTCACCGGCAAACACCAGCGGCGGATATCCGGCAAGCTGACGCTCGACATTGGCCAGGGCTTCCTGGTCCGTGTAGACGGGAACCTGCTGGATGGGCTTGGCTCTCCAGCTCTCGGGCGACCAGCGCTCGGTGGACATGTTCACTCTCCGCAATCGGTTCATCGGCAGGCCGCTGGCCCGCTCACATGCGGCGTTCTATACACGCTGAAGCACTGCTTGGCGACACTTGCCGCACTATGGCGCGGGCATGCCCGGCCACAGGCTTTGGCGCTGTCGGCGCGACTTGTGCGCGGCTCCCCGCAGCACTGCGGTCAACGACGGTAACGACGACGGCGAAGACGACAGCCCTTGCGGCCCGGGGTGGCCTTGGGTATAGAGGCGAACCGCGCTGATGCGTGGCCGCTGCGCCCTTCGTCTAGCGGTCCAGGACGTCGCCCTCTCACGGCGAAAACAGGGGTTCGATTCCCCTAGGGCGCACCAAACTCTCGAACGTTGCATCGACCAAAACGTTTACGTCAGATCATCGTTTAAACCGCCCGCATTTGTCATGGTTTAGCCGATTGATCGATGCGTCATCGAGTTTGTTGCCGTCGGCCGCTGCTCGGGGCGCAGGTGGATATCGTCCGTGACATCTGCGTGGATATCAGTCTCACGGATTCGGACCGAAGGCCGATTTCGCCCTGAGATCGGCCCCGCACACCGCGCGACATCGTTTCATTTCAAAGGAGATCGTCATGAAAATCACCAGACTTGGTGAGGCTTCATCCGAAAAGGGCCCGTCGGACTATTTCACCGGCGCGGTTCGCATTGACAGTCGGTTTCAGGCGGAGGCCCCGGCCCGCATTGGCGGCGCGACGGTCACCTTTGAGCCCGGTGCCCGCACCGCGTGGCATACGCATCCGCTCGGGCAGACCTTAATCATCGTGGCTGGCCTTGGCCTAGCGCAGCGGGAGGGCGGCCCGATCGAGGAGATTCGGCCCGGCGTCCTCATCTGGGTCGCACCCGGCGAAAAACACTGGCACTGCGCCTCACCGAAGACT
>CAIZGQ010000779.1 GCA_903932565.1 uncultured Hyphomicrobiales bacterium | reverse complement strand
GCCTGCCTTTTCCATCTTGCTGAGAAGTCGTGGCAAAACGGTTTCCGATGATGTCGTCGCAAACACGATCAGAAGTTCTTCCCAGATATAGCGGATCATTTTGATGAGGCTGAAGCCGGTGTACCAGGCGACCGGCCCAAGCACGCCGAAAACGAAGATCAGGCAGGTGATGTAAAAGCTGCCCAGCAGATAGCCGAGCGAGACGAGCGAGCCCGTTCCAAACTTGCCGACTGTGAAGGCGATCGCGCCGAATGCGCCCAGTGGGGCCGTCCACATCACAATTGCGACGAGCTGGAAGAAGAGCTTCGCGCCAGACTCAATCACATCGAGAACCGGCTGGCCCGCCTTGCCCAGATGCGTCAACGCAAAACCCGCGAGCACCGCCAGCATCAGCACCTGCAGGATGTTGCCCTCGGCAAATGCGCCAACAAACGTGCCGGGAATGATGTTCATCAGGAAGGTGACGACATCCTGCTTGCCGGAGGTCGCGATATAGCCCTTCACAAGCGACGTATCGACGTGGCTGAGGTCGACATTCATGCCGACGCCCGGCTTGAAGACATTCACAGCCACGAGCCCGATGACGAGCGCGATTGTCGTGAGAACTTCAAAGTAGATGAGGGCTTTCAGGGCAACACGGCCAACTTTCGCCATGTCCGCCATGCGGGCGATGCCATGCACCACGGTGCAGAAAATGATCGGCGCAATCAGCATGCGGATCGCCTTGATGAAGGCATCTCCGAGTGGCTGAAGAGCGGCACCTGTTGCCGGGAAAAAATGCCCGACAAAGACGCCGATGACCATGGCAATCATCACCTGGATCCACAGGGTGGCGTACCAGGCGGGGCGTTTGTGCGGCGCAGCAGAAACCGCTGTGGTTGTAACCGAACTCATCAGATGTCCTCCCCAAAGTTGGCATGGACCATAGGCATTTTGATTATGTCGGCAAGCGCCTATGTCCGAGGTAGCAACCTGTTTCCTGTTTAAAAAAGTTACTCCGGGCCGAAAACAATGGCCGGCGTAAATGTTCGTGCGGCCTGCGGTGGCGGCAGCGGGAAGGGCGCGGCGCGGCGCACCGTTGCCAGCGCTTCTGCATCCAGCACCGGATTGCCGCTGGAGCGCAGCACGGAGGCTTTGACAATGGCGCCATTCAGATCGAGCGTGAAGGCGACTACCACGGCAACGGGACCGCGCAAGGCCTTGGCGGCGTCCGGGATCCGCTTGGCAGCTTCCAGCTGGCTGTAGACGTCCGCCTTGTAATCATCGGCTTCTTTCTGGCCTTCCGGCGTCAGTGCTTTGTCGCGGAATGTGCCCGGCATCAACTCGAAGGCCATGGGCGCGTAGATCTCGCGCTCCGTGCGCAACACATGCTTGGGGGCTAGAGCAAAGGCGGACGGTGGCAGGATGGACTCGTTGACGCCCGGCTTCAGCGGGCTTGTATCGGGCGGTTTTGGCAGCGCCGGCAACGCTTGCGCATCCGCAGGCGGTGGCGGCGGTGCTGCAGATGAAGGTGCTGCAGATGAAGCTGACTTGGCGTCCGGCGTTGCAGGCTCTGGGCTTGGCGCGGGCTCCGCAGCTTTGACGTCAGCTTGTGGCGGTTCTGCTTTTGGCGATTCAGATTTGGCGGCGTCCGGCTTGGGCTTTTCTGACTTTGCAGGACTCTGTTCTGCCTTTTGCTGCTCAGGCTTGGGTTTTTCAAATTTCGGTGGGTCGGGCTTTTTGGGCTCGGGCGGCGACTGAAACTCCTTCGGGGCTTCTGGCCATTGAAGGGTTGGAATCGCAGGTGGCTTTGGCACCTCGGTGATGATCTCAACCGCTGTCGTCTGTTCAATTTCATCTGGCAGCTTGCGCTCGGACCAGAGCGCGAGCCCGATCAAAAGGCCGTGACAGGCAAAAACAGACGCCACGCAAATCCAGATCAGCCGCGAGGCAGGCTTTGGCGCGGGCGCGCTGAGTGCACCAACGGAAAGTGCCCCGTCAAGCCTTGGAGCCGTGTC
>CAIZGQ010000778.1 GCA_903932565.1 uncultured Hyphomicrobiales bacterium | reverse complement strand
GATGGGGATACGTGGCGCGCGCAGCGCCGGGCGCTGGCACCCTTGTTCACGCCGCGCCGCGTGGCGGAGTTTTTGCCCTCCATGGTCGCCTCTGCCGATTGGCTGATGCAGCGCTGGGGGTCCTTGCGCAATGGCCGTCGGCTCGACATTTCATCCGAGATGTCGCTGGTGGCGCTGGATGTTCTGGAACGCACCATCTTTCCTGATGGGCTTGGCCGTGACCCAGCAGAATTTGCGCAAGCGCTGTCGGCCTTTTTTGAAAGCACGGGCGAGCTTCACCCCTTTGACCTGATGGACTTGCCACGCTTTGTGCCGCGCATTGGCGCCAAGGATAAAAAGCCTGCACTGACCTTCCTCGACACGGCTGTACGGGAAATTGTGGCTGAACGACGGGCACAACTTGCAACCAATTCGGGTGCGCCGCAGGCCAAACCAGACCTGCTGACACTGCTGTTGCAGGCCGCGGATCCTGAAACCGGGCTCGGCCTCACCGAAGAAGAAGTCCGCGCCAATATTGTGACCTTCATCGGCGCCGGTCACGAAACGACCGCCAATGGATTGACGTGGTCGCTCTTCCTGCTCTCGCAGCATCCTGAATGGCGCGCGCAGGCGGAGGCCGAAGCCGATGCAGCACTTGCAAAAGGTCCTGTTACCGCAGCAACGTTTGATGATCTGCCGCTTGTACGCGCAGTGTTCGACGAGGCGCTGCGCCTCTATCCGCCAGCGGCCACGCTCTCGCGCGAAGCCATTGAACCGGACATGGTCTGCGGCCGACGGGTGAAAGCTGGCGCGACGGTTGTGATTTCACCTTACGTTTTGCATCGGCATAAAACGCTCTGGGTCGAGCCTGATCATTTCAACCCGGCTCGCTTTCTGCCGGGCAATCGCGAAAGCATTGACCGCTTTGCTTACCTGCCGTTTGGGGCGGGTCCGAGGGTCTGCATCGGACAAGGATTCGCCTTGCAGGAAGCCGTCATTTTGCTCGCCACCATTCTGCACAAGGTGCGGCTTGAGCTTGCGCCAAACCACATGCCGATGCCGATCCAGCGCGTCACGTTGCGGCCCAAGGGTGGGATGCCGATGATCCTGCGGCATCGCTGAGCGGTTCAACCGGGATTACGCCTCCCGGCGCAGCCAGACCGCGTTGTCGTGAAACGCCACGCCGCCATGCGGCGCAACAGCTTCTGCGCTTGTCAGCATGTTGATCCCTTGCCCGTCCGCGTGGGATTTGTTGGGAAAGATCGATTCCGCAATCAGCACGCCGCGTTGGACTCCGGCAAAGAGCTGCGCCTTGCGCAACGCCTCACCCCGCGCATTGCCAAGCCGCACGAGGTCGCCATCTGCAATCAACAATGCGGCTGCATCGTCCGGATGTATCATCACACTTGGCTCGCCTTCCCGCACCCGCGACGTTGCGGTTTCGGTGAAGCTGGAATTCAGGAAATTGCGCGCTGGGCTGGTGGCAAGGCGAAATGGGGTGTCTGGTGTCGCGTCCTCGATGACGGCCCAATGATCCGGCAGGCTTGGCATGTCGGCCACAGGTCCCATCAGCCCATCGTTGGATTGGGGAACGCACGTCCAGTCTGCCTTGAAATGAAACTTGCCATCCGCATGCGCAAAACCGTTGAGATAATGCGACGTTTCAAAATCAGGCTGTAAATCCCGCCACATCTCATCCGCGAAGGTGTTGAGATCGCCATGGCCGGAGCGCTGCAACGTCTCATCCAAAATTTCGCGCGGGCTCAACGTGAAGCCTCGGTGCTGGGCCCCCACACGCGCTGCAATGCCAGCCAGCACGTCATGATTGGAGCGACACTCGCCAGGCGGATCGATGAGCTTAAGACCCAGCGACAAATACTGATGCCCGCCGCCAGTGTAGAGATCGTCGTGCTCCAAAAACATCGTGGCAGGCAGGACAATGTCAGCCATCAGCGCGGTCTCGGTCATGAATTGCTCATGCACCGCAACGAACAGATCGTCTCGCGCAAAACCGGCGCGCACTTTGGTTTGATCCGGTGCCACCGCGACCGGATTGGTGTTCTGGATTAGCATCGCTTTCACGGGCGGGCCATGTTTCAGCGCCTCAGCCTCGCCACACAGGATCGAGCCGATCTTCGACATGTCGAGACGGCGCGTCGTCTCGTCCTGGTAATCCATGCCCTGCACAAGGGTTTTGTCCAGATGCCAGAGCGCGCCATTGTTGAAGAAGGCGCCGCCCCCTTCATGCTGCCAGGCTCCACTCACCGCTGGCACGCAGAGGGCGGCATGCATTTGCACCGCGCCATTACGCGAACGTGTGAAACCATAGCCGAGGCGGAAGAAGGTTTTGGGCGTGCGTCCGATGGCATGCGCAAAATCCTCGATCATTTGGGGCTCAAGCCCGCAAATGGCTGAAGCCCAATCGGGTCCGCGCGAGGCAAGATGCGCTTCCAACTCGTCCGGGCAATCGGTGTATTTGGCAAGATAGGCCCGGTCTGCAAACCCGTCTCGAAACAACACATGCATGATCGCGCAGGCAAAAGCTGCGTCTGTCCCCGGCCGCAGAATGATCTTGATATCCGCCTGCTGCATCGTGGCATTGTCGTAAATGTCGATGACTGCGATACGCGCACCCCGCTCTTTGCGGGCGCGGATGGCGTGCGTCATCACATTGACCTGTGTCGCCACTGCATTGGTGCCCCAGATCACAATAAGATCGGATTTGGCCATCTCACGCGGGTCCACGCCGGCGACCTTGCCGGTGCCGGCCGCAAACCCTGTCCACGCAATGGTTGAGCAAATTGTGCCGTAAAACCGGGAGTATTTCTTGGTGTGGGCCAGGCGATTGATGCCATCGCGCATGACGAGGCCCATCGTGCCAGCGTAATGATATGGCCAGACAGCCTCTGCGCCATACTCAGCTTCCGCCGCGTTGAAGCGCGCTGCTATGTCATGAAGGGCATCGTCCCACGAGATGCGTTCAAACTGCCCGGATCCCTTGGGGCCGGTCCGCCGCAGCGGATGCATCAGGCGATCAGGATGGTGAATGCGCTCCGCGTAGCGCGCCACTTTCGCGCAGACGATTCCAGCGGTGTAGGTCTGCTCTTTCGCGCCGTGAATGCGGCCGATCCGTATGCCATCGATCACCTCCACGTCCAGCGCGCAGACCGAGGGGCAGTCATGCGGGCACGTGGATCGTTTGCGGACCAGCCCGGCAGAGATGTTCATGAAACCGCATCCGTGAAGACAACCTGTGTGCAATCATGCCGTTTGCGCTCCGGCGGGGCAATGGCAGGCTCCCTCCTCTTTGCGCAGGCCGGCAGTCACGCTAGCGTAATCTTATGGTTTCTGCGGGGGATGACTTGTCGGATCTGGCACAGGCTGCGGTTGACGCGGGCGCGCATTACGATGCGCTGCCCTATGTCTCGCATCCATTTCCACAGATGCAGCCAGCACGGCTCGCGGGACTTGCCCGCATGTTCGGCCTGTCTGCGCCGGAAGTGTCCCATGCCCGGGTGCTGGAGATTGGCTGCGCCTCCGGCGGGCATCTCATCCCACTCGCGGCGCGGTTCCCCCATTCTTTGTTTCTCGGGCTTGATCCCTCGCGCGTTCAGATCAATGAAGGGCGCTCGCGGGCGCTTTCGATGCGGCTTTCGAATATTGAGCTGCGAGATGTCGGCGTTGAAGGCCTGAAACCGGAAGACGGCACCTTCGATTACATCCTCTGCCACGGGGTTTATTCCTGGGTGCCCGATGAGGTGCGCAGCGCCATCTTATCCACGATCGAGCGGCATCTGGCGCCCGATGGTATCGCCTATGTCAGCTACAATGTGTTGCCGGGCTGGCGCTTGCTGCAGGGCCTGCGCGATGCGCTGATCAGCGTCACATCGCTGGAGTCAAACCCGCGGCAAAAGCTGATCCGCGCGCGCATGTTGCTCGATTTGATGAAGCGCGGCACGGATGCTGACAGCATCTGGGGCAAGCTGTGGCGGCAGGAGGCCCATCGCCTGTCGGAAGCCAGCGACGATTATCTTGGCCACGAGTTTCTGGAGACGCACAACGCGCCCTGCACGTTCCCCACATTCATGGCTGCGGCGGAGGCGTTCAACCTTTCTTATCTAGGTGAGGCCGAGCTTTTCACGATGCTGCCGGAAAACGGCAATTCTGAAATTGCAGCCGAACTGCGGGGCTTTGTTGACAACAAGCTGCTGGCGGTCGAGCACATGCTCGATCTCGTCAACGGCCGCACGTTCCGGCAAACGTTGCTGGTCCACGCGGCCAACGCGGCACATATCAACCGGGCCCTGGTGCCCGAGGCGATGGAGGGGCTACACCTGATCGCCCCCCTCGACCTTGCGGAGACGCACCCCGATGACCCCAAGCTGCGGTGCTGGGCAGACGGGGTCGGTCGGTCCATCACCACGCCCGACCCCAACGCCGCGCTTGCCATTGAGCGGCTGATCGCCCGCCTGCCCGCCTCCTCGACGCTGGACGACCTGACCTATGACATGGAAGGGGCGGATCGCGAGATGGCGGCGGACGCCATCTTCCGCATGCTGACCGTTGGGCTCGTTGATGTCTCAACAGAGCCGGTTGAGGCGCTTGCGAGCCTCAGCCTGAAGCCAAAGCTGTTTGAGGTGGCACGGCGCGACGCCCAGCGTGGCTCCGCCAGCACGGCCAATCTGCGTCACGAGATCACCTATTTGAGTGCGCCCGAGCGTCTGATCTTGCCGCTTGTCGATGGCTCCCGCAGTTTGGGCATCATCGCAAACGCGATTGAAAAGACGCATCTGGTGCGCAGCATGGGGGTGTCTGCCCCAGATCTCGTGCTGGAGACTTTGGAGGAGATTGCCAGGCGCGGGCTGCTGGTGGGCTAAGTTTTGCGACCCTGCGACATAAAAAAGGGCGGCCAGAGCCACCCTTTCCGATCTTGAAATCAGTCAGACATAAGCCAACGGATTTGATTTAGCCGACAATTTCTTCCGGCTTGAAGAACTGTGCGATTTCGACAGCAGCTGTTTCGGGCGCATCCGAACCGTGAACCGAGTTTTCGCCAACTGACAGCGCGAAGTCCTTGCGGATCGTGCCGGCGGCGGCGTTGGCCGGGTTGGTCGCACCCATCACATCGCGATAACGGATCACGGCGTCGTGGCCTTCGAGGACCTGCACAACAACGGGCTCCGAGGTCATGAACTGAACGAGCTCGCCGAAGAAGGGACGCTCGCGATGCACGCCGTAAAATTCCTCAGCCTGCGCCTTGGTCATGTGGATACGCTTCTGCGCGATGATGCGCAGGCCCGCGTCTTCGATCTTGGCGTTGATCTTGCCGGTCAGGTTGCGACGGGTCGCATCGGGCTTCAGGATCGAAAAGGTGCGCTGGATGGCCATGGTATGGTCT
>CAIZGQ010000777.1 GCA_903932565.1 uncultured Hyphomicrobiales bacterium | reverse complement strand
TCACATGATCAACCGCAGCAGCGACAGCCGCCAGCACATGCTTGGTTTCACCTTCCGCCACAAGCGGCGCAAAGCCGTCGGGATATTCCTCAGCGATAAAGCCGGTGGACAGGCGCCCGTCCTTCCAGCGCTGGTGCTGCATCAGCGAGGACAGGAACGGAATGTTGTGGCGAATGCCGTCGATGACAAATTCATCCAGCGCGCGGGCCTGCGCTTCAATCGCAGTCAAGCGGTCGCCCGCGTGGGTCACGAGCTTTGCGATCATCGGATCGTAGTAGATCGAGATTTCGCCACCCTCGAACACGCCCGTGTCATTGCGCAAAGTGACACCATCATGATGCCCTTCGGCGGGTGGGCGATAGGTCACAAGACGCCCGGTGGAGGGCAGGAAGTTGCGGGTCGGGTCCTCCGCATAAATGCGGCTTTCGACGGCCCAGCCCGTGAGCTTCACATCTTTCTGTTGCAGGCTCAGCGGCTCGCCTGCCGCCACACGGATCATCTGCTCGACAAGATCAACACCGGTGATGAGTTCCGTCACCGGATGCTCGACCTGCAGGCGCGTGTTCATCTCGAGAAAATAAAAGCTGCGGTCCTGACCGGCGACAAACTCAACAGTGCCTGCGGAATCATAATCAACCGCCTTGGCCAGCGCCACGGCCTGCTCGCCCATCCGGGCGCGCGTGGCAGCATCCAATAGTGGCGACGGCGCTTCCTCAATGACCTTTTGATTGCGACGCTGGATCGAGCATTCGCGCTCGCCCAGATAAATCACGTTGCCGTGCTTGTCGCCGAGCACCTGAATCTCAATGTGGCGCGGATTGACGATGAATTTCTCGACGAAAACACGGTCATCGCCAAAGGACGATTTTGCTTCCGACTTGGCGCGGGCAAAGCCTTCCGCCACTTCATCGCGCGTGTTGGCAATGCGCATGCCTTTGCCGCCACCACCCGCAGAGGCCTTGATCATCACCGGATAGCCGATCTCATCGGCAATCTTCACCGCATGGGCCGGATCATCAATGACCCCAAGATACCCCGGAACCGTCGAGACATTTGCCGCTGCAGCGAATTTTTTGGATTCAATCTTGTCGCCCATCGCGGCAATGGCGCGCGTATTGG
Organism: uncultured Hyphomicrobiales bacterium; assembly: GCA_903932565.1. GTDB lineage: Bacteria > Pseudomonadota > Alphaproteobacteria > Rhizobiales > Beijerinckiaceae > Terripilifer. The sequence goes on along the minus strand of CAIZGQ010000777.1, from coordinate 1,271 downwards.
GGCCGATGAACACAATGCCGTTGTCGGCGAGCGCTTGCGCGAAAGCCTCGCGCTCGGACAAAAAGCCATAGCCCGGATGAACCGCTTCCGCCCCGGTGCTTTTGCAGGCGGCGATGATCTTCTCGATCACGAGGTAGGAGTCAGAGGCCGCTGGCGGGCCGATATGCACCGCTTCATCCGCCATCTCCACATGCAGCGCATCCTTGTCTGCATCTGAATAAACCGCGACGGTGGCAATCCCCATTTTGCGGGCTGTCTTGATGACGCGGCAGGCGATCTCGCCACGGTTGGCGATCAGGATTTTCTTGAACATGCGAGCCCCGGCGACGCCCCGGCCGGAGCATCAACCCCGGCAATTCAGCAAAGACGTGTTGCTCCAACTTCTAAGTGAGCGGCTTTGGCGCGTCCATAGGCCGAAGGTTCTGGTCAGGCGCACGCCACCGGCTGCTCGGCACTGCACCGCGCAAGGACGCAATCTGCAAGATCTGCCGCCGCCTTGGCTGCATCGCGGACACTTTGGACGCCGGGCCAATTGCGCGCGGCGCGCGACTTCACCGCCGCCAGAAACCACAAGGGCACGCGCTGCGCTTCGGACAGGACATTGATCAAAACGGCAAGGCCGTTGACCGAGCTTGCCCTGTCCGCCCATTGCACAACCCATTCGCCCTGGGATTCGTTGATCACGCCCGTCGGGCGAGTGTCCCAGACGACATGGGACGTGATGGCCTCAATGAAAAATGGGCCCCAGTCTTCGCATTTGGTGATCAGGCGGGCGCATTCGAGCGAAAACAGCGCATCGGCCTCGTCGCGGGTCAGGCCGCCCCGCTCCAAGAGTGTTGCCCGCAGGATCGCAACATCGGCCGTGGTGACGGCATGTGCCCGCATCAGGCGGTTGATGGTGTTGAGCCCCATGTCGAGGCGCGCGAGCTCGGCTTCATGGCGGACCAGCGTCTGCGAGGTCTGATTGGTCTGATAATCTTGCAAATGTGCCAAAGCGCCCATGGTCTTGCCCCTGTCATCATCCGGCCTGCGCTTGTTGCGGCAGATCCGATTTTTGAAGTCCAATCTTTGATGTCTGATCTTGACGCAGCGTCACTTGCCGGACCGTCAACAAAAATGGCTAACGGGCAGTAGGGTTAAGCCAAGTTTGCCAACACGCGATCGGCATGGCGCAGAGCCCCCCTGTGATCACGGGCCTTCAGGTCTTAGGTTAACGGCATGAATCAGACCCTCCCCCATACGTCCGAGGTGCAAGCCCGACTTGCCCGCGT